>NZ_JACHFR010000003.1:303250-311128 GCF_014202035.1 Treponema rectale | reverse complement strand
GCTGAATAAAGTGGTAACAGTTTTACTTAATTTTATATGATATTCAACCTTTATCCCGTTTACTTTTTTCCGGTAACAGTTTTACTTAATATCCTTCATTCTGCAGGTGAATAAAGTGGTAACAGTTTTACTTAATTTTATATGATATTCAACCTTTATCCCGTTTACTTTTCCCAGTAACAGTTTTACTTAATTCTTCTATATAGTTGTATCATCTTCCGTTTTCGGAAGGTCGGCCAAGTGCATCTTTTATATTCCTTGACTTTTAAGTCATTTATAATATTATCTTTATTAAGAAGGGTTTTCTGGTCTAACCGTACCAAATATTAAACTTTTGGCGTATGCTATGGCAAAAGTTCCCCTTCTTATTTTTTTTCATAACTTGTCACTACCCATTTGTTTTTACTGATTTCCTTTCCGTTTATTTTCCACCCCTTATTTATTCCAGTTGTATCACCTTCCGTTTTTTGAAGGACGGCCAGAAACTCTACTTTATTATAGTATTACGATGTCTTTTGCACCTACAAGTTTTTCCTGTAAATCAGGCTTTTCCTGACATAGCAGACAATTTTCAAATTGTTTTTCCGTCAAAATCAGCATTCGTACTTCTCCTGTAGATGGTAAATATGGTTTTATCATGTTTTGATGCTTGATGTAACTTTTTTCGTATCTTCTACCCGCATGAAAACCTCTGGCTGAATTTTTAGATACCCATCATTTATTAAAAATCTTCTGAGCTCAGTATAAGCCATTCAACACTACTTCATCTCCAGACCGCACATAACTCAGCTGTTCGCCCATGATTTCCCTCATCTGATTGAAAACCGGAAGGCCGGTGCAGTGGCAGGTTGCAAAGTGAGCTTTGTAGCCTTTAAGACGGTTTGCAATTTCTGTAACTTCGGCAGTGTCGGCCTCTGAGAACTCAGTGCGCTTCATAAGGTGGAAGCCGCCGATTACGAGGTCCGGGAGCATTGCGCTGCCAAACTTTCGCTCAAGAGTTTCCAGCACATTTAAGATTCCGTTGTGCGCGCAGCCACAGAAAAGAATTTTCTTTCCACCAGCTGTCAAAAGCAGATTCTGTTCATGATGAAATTCATCCTGAATAAACTGACCGTTGCAAAGTTCCCGAAGACGCTTGTTTGTAGAAGGCAGCGGATAAGCCCGCTTTTCAACAGTAAAAAGTTGGAGCTCGTCATCAAGCTTAGAGTCACCTTTCAGAAGCTGAACTTGCGGCAGCGAGAGAATCTTTTTATCAATTCCGATATAGCGGAAGCCTTTATCTTCTCCGTCGAAGGCATAATATTCACCGCCGGCATTGTACTGCATGTAAATCTTAGCCAGCGGATTAATTTCCACAAAGGGTAGAATTCCGCCCGAATGGTCATAATGACCGTGACTCAGAATCACAGTATCAACGGTTTTCAAGTCCACACCAAGTTTTTCAGCATTCCGCAGTACAAACTCGCCTGGGCTTGAGTCAAAGAGAAGTTTATGATTTTCAGTCTCAACATAAAACGAAAGTCCGTGAGCCGCCTCACAACCACTTTCGCCCAGTTCATTTTCTACAAGATTTATAATTCGCATTTTTATCCTTTCTACAAACTGATTTTTTTTCTTTCTCATCTGGCTTTCTTGGGTTTCTTTTCCGGAAGTTCAGCATACATACCATCCAGAAGTTCCTGAATCAGGGCCCTATCATCAAAACTATCAAATACATGCATCAATGTCTTTGAACCTTCATAGGGATAACGCAGTTCAGAATCTGCAAGCAGTCTGTCCGATGTGGGTGTTCTCTTCAAAAACAACTCATCGCCGCAAACATCACCTATAAGCTTACCTTTGAAATATACAAGGTATCCGCCCATCATAGATTTTATGACAATATCACCAGCTTCAGAAAAACAGTCGCGGACATATTCATTAAACTCATTCGTCATAGTTATCTCTCCATAAAAAATTCAACCTGTTCTCCAAGCGGGCCGTAGCAGAAGGCCATACGGATTGAATAAGGCGGATTTGAAGCGATGACTTTATCATTCGGTTCAATAAAGACTTCGTAACCGGCAGCTTTCACCTTCGCCGAAATCTCATCAACATCATCAGTAAGAAGTGCCATATGACGGATAGCGCCAAAGCAGTGAGTTCCCTCGGCATTTGTAAAAATCTCGAGTAAGCCGTTACCCGTATCAATCATCATGCCCTCTGCCCACTCGCGTATGATCTTTAAACCAAGAAGCTCAATATAAAATTCCCGAACCTTAGCAAGCTCTTCAGTCGTTCCGCATTTCATTGAAATATGGTGAATTCCTTTAATCATTTTTGCCTCACAAAGTTTTTACTTTTTCTCTATACAAAATATATCTCGGACCTTCTTCACCAATAGTACCAGTAGGTTCGAAGCCGCATTTTTCTAAAACTTTCTGTGAGGCAGCATTGTTAATATCAGATTCCGCTTCTACAGCCTTCACTTCTGGATGATTAAAGGCCCATTTAATTGCAAGACTTGCAGCCTCTGTTGCATACCCTCTTCCTTGAAATTCATCAAAAATGCCATAGCCAATTTCCGGATTCTTATCAGACTCTAAGCCTTTATAGCATAAGTTTCCGATATTTTTTCCATTCTCATTTTCGATAATCCACATTGCATACCAGTCCCACAAATCTGGGTGGTCAATGCACCCCTGAAGCATTTCTTTATAAGCCTTCTTCAATTCTGGATCTTTTTCTGCAACTATCTGATTTTCCATTTGCTCTTTATTTGCAGGATATATTTTTACTCGTTTACTTTCTATCATTTATTACTCCCAATGATACTCCATTTCTTTGCAACGATTGCAGGCATCTTATAATTTCATCGAGTTCATTCAAATTTCTGTAAGGGCCGTTTTCAATTCCGGCATGGAGATTTTATTTTTTCCGCTGATATTTATTCCGCGCAGCAAAGCGATGTATCTGGTCATTTTAATTCCCTGCTTTCTTTTCTTTTGTGGATGCCATTATTAGCCTCGTAATAATTATAACAGAGATTTTCACACAAAGCACTGCATCAATTCTTGTTTCATGATAAAATGTAATCATATAATTTTACAGAGGGCTTGATAAAAAAGCAGCCAGAATATTGTCTGCTTTTTTATCGAATTTCCCTATAAGGAAAAACTGGTTCTGTCTGGTCAGTTAGGATAATGTATTGACCTGCAGTAAGCATTTGCCTTCTGCGGGCATTTTTATTCCGAACCGATAATAATTTAGCGGTTCGGAAAACGGCTGAGTCAAGGCTTTAAGCGAAGCGTGCCTTGACCAGACGTATTATTTTATAGTTAGGAATTATTATGGCAAGTATTTTAATAAAAGACACAACCCGTGAACAGCGGGAACAGATTGTCCGCGAATCACTGGGCGAAGATTACGATGTAGGCTGCGGTTATGAATCTACAGGAATCAACTATCAGCTCTATATTGACGGAGTAAAAGAACTTCGCGAACTAAACATGGAAGCCAACTGCGGCTTTGAAGTTGCTCACCCGGAAGAAAGAAAATCCGGCTGCAATATGATTTAAGGAAAGGACAGACAAACGGTTTTGCCCAACGGGCAAAACTGGCGTAAAAGTTGCGGTGGCGCAAAGTCACGGAGAGCAACTTTTGTGACAAAGTTTTTGTCGGCTTTGATGCACAAGTCGCGTGAGCGACGAGTTAAATAATTTCTTCTCAAGCAAACGACCTATGGTCGTAAAACTTTTGTCAGGTTAGAATCTACCTTCTATAACTGCTTCTCGAAGGCACTTATTCATTCTTGTCTGATATCCTTTTTAAGAGTTATATCAAAATATTCTTTATGATACGGAACAAATTCCTGCAATTCTTCTTTTGTAAACTTTGGAGAATCTTCATCATAAGTAATTGGAACTTTCTCGATTTCTGCAATACGCTCAGCCGTTAATTTTTTTGATGTAATCATAATAGACCTTCTTCAAATCATTATCAGCTCTTTGTGCTGAAATAATCCTTGTTCGTTCTCGTTCCGTAAAAGTTGTTACCAGAACCAACATACCGTTTATACAACCGATGCCGTTCCATCGTTCTTCATCAAAGGAATGATTCTTATCATAGCGGACAAGAAAATACTATATATCTACAAGGATATATAGTCAAATATTTATCTAACAATATAAAAAAAGGCGGGCATGACCCGCCGTTACAAAATCCAGACAGAAGATTCCTGTCTGGATTATATTACATGGAAGTAATTCAATTATTAGAATACAGAACCGAAAGTACCTGTGTAACCTAACTGCTTAAGCTTAGCCTGTGTTTTCAGATTAAGATTTGTTCCTCCGAACTGTTCCGGCTCTAAAAATTCTCCTTTGTAATAAAAAGCAATTTTTTCAACACTATCAGGAATATTTACTTCCTTCAATGAACCGCAATTTGTGAAGGCACGTGGAGGCACATATTCAACACTTGCAGGTAAAGAAATAGATTCCAAAGCCGGACAGTTTTCAAATACTGGTATAGCTTTAATTCCTTCCGGAATAATAACGGTCTTAAGCTTTGCACAATTGCTCATTTGCGGGAGTGTGTTTACAGGAACTCCTCTTCCTGTAAGAGGACTTTTATGTGCTGTATAATATAAACTAGGAATATCTTTATCTTCCCATTCAATAATTCCTGCAGGAAGTTTTACATATTCAAGTGCATCATAATGCTCAAGACTCAGAGCACCGACATCTTTAAGACCTGTAGAGCGTACTGAATCAGGGAAAACAATATGAGTGATAGTTACATTATTTCTGTGGTAAGTCCATTCTTCAAAAATGCTGCTCCAATATGCTTCGCCGTACTCATGATCACGTTTAGCAAGATCTTCAACTTCCAGAACAGGAAGATTTTCAATTTCTGCAGGAATAATTATTTTAGGACTTTTTCCAATGTATTCTGTAATTTTTACACCAGTACCATCATCAGTCATTGTGTACTTAAAATCTGATGCAGGGTTTTCTTTTAAAACACCTTTATCCTCTTTTACGTCCTTAGATACCGTTTCAGTCTTTGACTGATCTTCTTTTTTTCCATCCTTTTTGTTACATGCTGAGAATGAAAAAGCAAGTAAAACTGTTGCAAAGAATACAAATACTCTTTTTTTCATAAAATCCTCCAGTGATTCTATTTAAATATATTTTTATACCGCTCCTAATGGAAACGATAAAATACCGCATCTGCTACACAGAGCGCTATTTTCTGATAAAACGCAACAAGGCCGTGGAATTGTGTGTTTTAACATACAATTCCACGGCCTTGTTATGAGAAATGACAAATTGTCGTGATTTTACAGCAAGCCTAACAGAACAGAACAGAACAGAACAGAACAGAACAGAACAGAAGTTTTACACAAGTTATTGATTATCTGCATTTTAAATAACACTCGCACGTTCACAAAAAATACTCTTAATGTATTATTAAGTTTTTTTTATAATACAATTTCAAAAGATAATTGTCAAATTAACCATCTGACTTTAAGTTCCATAATCATTCCGGCATCGTTTGCAGTGAATCCAAGATTTTCATAAAGCGGCTTTCCTTCTTTTGTTGCATCAAGACTGATTTCAGTACATCCAAGTTTTTTTGCCTCGTCTATAAGCAGGCGAATCATTTTTCCTGCAATTCCCTGCCGCCTGTAAGCTATGTTTGTATAGACATTCATAAGGTGAGCTCGTTTTCCTGTGGGATGATCATAGGTAGGCATAACCGTAATGTAGCTTATGGAAGCACAACCGATTACCCTGCCCTCATCCTTTGCCAGAACAGTGGTCTGATTTCCGTTAAGAAAATATTCCCGTGAACATGAAACCAGAGTTTCATCAAAACATTCCGTATCACTCATTCCGTTTACAATCCGCAGCATTTCCAAACGTATGGACATGAGTTCTTCAATGTCAGCCTTAGCATCTGCTTTTACAATCTTTATCATTTTACCTTCCTCTACCGGATTTCTGAATTACCATGTAATCAATTGCTTCAAATATAATACCCGATAAATCACTCTTTTTTCACAGTATAATCGGGTTTATAAAAAAAAATGATACCGGATACAGTATTCACCGTATCGAAAAAAATCTTCTTCTTGTAATGCAGGAATCCATAAAGAATTATTTTAAAACTCTGGACTGAGCAGAAATTAAATTTTCCCACAGAAAAAAATCATCCATCATTCCTTATACTTACATTTTTTAAATCTGCTGCCCTGACAAAAAAAATCCTGCATCTTCAAAACCGAAAACACAGGATTCTTCTAAAATTGAGTTCTTAAAAATTACAGTTACGAATTAAATACAGACTGCAGCGCACCGAGTTTTTCGCAGGTTTCTGTCCATTCACGGTCAGGATTTGAATCATAAACAATTCCTCCCCCTGCCTGAAGGCTCCATACCTTCTGCTGCTTCAAGGCACAGCGAATTGCAATGCAGAAATCCAGGTCTCCGTTAGACTGAATGTAACCTACAGCACCTGCATAAAAGCGGCGCTTTGTTTTTTCTATGCGGCTTAAAATCTGAATGGCACTGATTTTTGGAGCACCGCTTACAGTTCCCGCAGGAAATGCAGAACGCAGAACCTGTATAGGTTTAAACTGCGGAGAAACTTTTCCCTGAACATCACTTACTATGTGCATTACATGACTGAACTGCTCTACTTCCATAAAGCGGGTAACTTCAACACTTCCGTTTGTACATACCCGGCCAAGATCATTGCGGGCAAGATCCACCAGCATCAAATGCTCAGCCCTCTCTTTCGGATCATTAAGCAGTTCATTTTTAAGTTCCTCATCTTCTGCGGAAGTTTTTCCACGGCGGCGGGTTCCTGCAATCGGACGTATTGAAGCAATTCCTTCCCTGACCCGCACGAGGCTTTCCGGAGAAGATCCTATAAGCTGATGATCTCCAAAATCAATATAAAACAGATAAGGGCTCGGATTAACGGCACGAAGGCGTCTGTAAATCTCAAGGGCAGAATTATCGCATTCAATCTGAAGCCTGCGGCTCGGAACAGCCTGAAGCAGATTACCTGCAATAATTTCTTTCTTTATGGCTTCCACCTTTTCTTTATATTCCCGTTCGCTCTGTTCAAGGTTAGTAATAATCCGCACGGGACATGGATCTTCCGGAGCAGAAAGATAAGAAAAGTCCATATCGTTCAGGCGTTTTTTCAAATCACTGACAGCTTTTTCAAGATCTATCTGATGTTCATTATAGTTAAGGGCAAAAACATGAAGGCGTTCCGTAAAATGATCAAAAACAACATAAATATGGCCTGCAACAAATTCACTCTCAGGAATGTGAAGTTCATCAGTCTGAGCAGCCATGTTAATCGTGTCACATCTTGCAGCAAACTCATAACTTAAATATCCCAGACCGCTGGAAGGTACAGGAATTGAATTGTGAATTTCCTTTCCTTCTTCGTCATGAACAATACTCATGTCATTCTGACCGGCAACGTACACGAGGGCATCAAGAATATCCGGGATATGAATTGCACGGCTTCCGGGAGCAACGGTTTCTCCGGTTTCATTCTTTTTTCTAAACGGAAGTCTCCTGCCGTCAATCAGAAAAGCAACGCCTTCATCATCCTGAATGATTTTAAAGGCCGGCTCTAAAAGAAGAATTGAATACCTTTCCCTTCCTCTTGCGAAACTTGCGCTTTCAAGTATTGCGGCTGCACCTGTTTTTCTGGCAAGGCTCAGGGGGGTGTATCTGTCACATGGAAGTGAAAAATATATTGAATCTGAACGTGTCATATACTGCTCCTATGTTTCTTTTTATAGAAACAGTATAAAGGATATGTGTGTTTCTGTCAATAGTAACATCTTATTATTCAAATATTTTCTTG
>NZ_JACHFR010000001.1:900000-1051090 GCF_014202035.1 Treponema rectale | reverse complement strand
AATACCCGTTCCCATACCGAACACGGAAGTCAAGCTCTCCTGCGCCGATGATACTGCTCTTTAGCGGGAAAGTAGGTAGCTGCCGGCTTTTTTTTTTGTTAATCCTTTTTTAACTGCACCTCTAATATGGAATTCTACTTGTTTAACTTCAGGGGGATGCAGTTTTTTATTTTTACATACAAATTTGTTCTAGAATATAAGTCTAAATTTAAATAATTTTTTGCTTCTTTTTATTAATTTCCTGATTTACGTATTTGCTGTAAATGTGTAGAATGATTACGTTTATTTTAAGTTTTTATTGATTTTGTTATGAATTTATTTAAAATGTAATTAGAGTTAATTAGGTTTTTATTAAATAGATTATTTATTTAGAAAATGTAAATGGGTGAATTTTAATGAAAAATAATTTTTTTGTTTTTTTACTTTTTTTTATTTCATGCGTTGTTTTTAGTTCCTGTGCAACATTTGGGAATAGGCTTTATACAGCTTTTGATTATAAAGTTAATGAAGTTCCTTTATCTCTTCCCTATGAATCTCCTGAGCGTTTTACAATAGCAGTTCTTCCAGATATTCAGAATTATACTAATTACAAATATCAGAAAGAGTATAAAAAGTCATTTCCTGCTGGTTTCAGGGATATGGCGTTAAGGCAGACAGAGTTTGTTGCTAAAAACTCAATTAAGAATGGTGGAAGTATTGTTTTTGCAATTTTTTTAGGTGACATGGTTAATACAAGAAGTAAAAAAAAATGTGAATGGGAATATGCTGATCAGGCTGTAACTGTTTTAGATGATGTTATTCCCTTTGGAATTGTAATTGGTAATCATGATTATGATTACTGGAAATGGTCGTTTAAGATAAGTGATGTTATAGTTGAGGGAGGAAGTTTCTTTAATACATATTTTGGCCCAACATCCAAACATTTTTCTAAAAAATCATGGTATGGCGGAGCAAGCGAAAATGGATTGAATTCTTATTCAATCTTTAAAGCAGGAGAAAGAACGTTCTTATTTATTGGACTGGAGTTTGAGCCATCTGATGAGGCATTAGAATGGGCACAGCAGGTAATTAATGATCATAAAGACATGCCTGTTATTGTGGCTACGCATGGGTATTTAAGTTATAACCGTGTTGATACTGAGAATGGAAATTATAGTTTTTTAGGATTACATCATCATCTTGAAGGTACAGGAAATGGCGGACGGCAGATATTTAATAAATTGGTAAGAAAGAATAAAAATATTTTTCTTGTTTTGTGCGGACATGTTTTTGATGTTTCAAGCGGGGAAGGTATGCGTGTTGATATAGATGATGACGGATATAAAGTTTATTCTATCGTATCAAATTATCAGAAAAGAGCTGATTATTGGAAAATAAATGGTTTTAAGGGGTCTGCAAAACCTTGTGGAGACGGTTTTTTACGTCTTATGAATTTCGATATGAAACGAAAGATAATAAACGTTCAGACGTATAGTACGGAGTTTAATACTTTTGAAATTGATGCTGATAGTGATTTTTCCTTAGATATAGATTGGGATTGGAATGAGCGTTTTTCTTCAAGATAGTTTTTTGTTTTACCGATTATAATAAGGGTATATAGGGATTTTAGAAAAAAATAGGGGAAAGTTATGGTTCAGTTTTATTTACTTTCAGTTGTTTTTAACTTGATTACAGCTTTTATTTTAATTTATGGAAAAAATTTCGCAGATTCTACAATTATGGGTGCAGAAAGCAGTGTTGACGATTTGGAAGAAAATGATAAAGATGCAGATTTGACAAATGGTGTTGATAATGCAGAAATACATATTCCAGGGCTTGATAATGGTACATTTCGTCTTGTTGTGGGAATTCTAACTGTTTTTGTAGGATTAATAAAGTTTATTTCAGCGTATAATGGAATACCTGTTCTTGGAGATTTGCTTCCATCTGCAGTCGGTATTTTTTCTGGATTATCACTTCTTGTGGAATATTATTATGTTTCTGCTTCAGAACCTGAGCTCATTCCGGATAGTGTGAAAGCAGTTTTTCTTGATTCTCGAAAATATATTGGAATAGGATGTTTTGCTGTTGCAGTACTTCATTTTATTATGCCTGGAATTATTATTTTTTAAGAGCAGCTGATGAGTAAAATTTCTGTTGTTTGTCTTTGCGTTCGAGATGGAAAAGTTTTTATCGCTAAACGTAATCCTGTCGGACAGATGGGAAACCGTTGGGAATTTCCCGGGGGCAAGGTGGAAAAAAATGAGTCGGATGAATCAGCCATTATTCGAGAAATGAAAGAGGAATTTGGTATTGATGTTACTATTGTTAACAGAATCTGTAAAAAAAACTTTATTAATTGTGATGTTAATCTTGAACTTCATGTTTATGAAGTCAGTTTTCCTCATGATGGACTAGAAAAAAGATTCACTCTGTCTGAACATTCTGAATATCGATGGGTTTTCTTTTCCGATATTGATAAGAATTGTTTTGTTGACAGTGATTTTTCCATAATGGATATTTGTAAAAATTATTTTGAAAGTAAGCGTTAAAAAATGAAATATTATATTTATATAACATTGCTGTTTTTTTTATCCAGTTTTTTCCTTTCATGTTCAAAGACAAAACCAATAAGTTTGGAATTAAAGAATCCAGACTGTATGAATCCTGATATTCAATGGGCTCTGATAAATGAACCGTTTGTTGCGTATAGAAGTGAAGGTGACTTTGATAGTAATATTACTGCTCATGGGCGACTTGGGGATGTGGAGCGTATCATTGGTGTACTAAGGACTAAAGATCTTGTCTGGTATAGATTTTCTAAAGGCTGGCTGGATGCTTCAAGTATTCTTGTATATGATACTGAATTGAAAGCTCAGACTGGAAGCAAATATCTGCTTGAAAAAAAATAGCTACTGATGAAAAATCCCAAAACGAAATGTCTTTTTTTGTTTGAAACTTTTCGTTTTGGGATTTTTTTTTAGTCTTTGATTTTTAATGCAGCTTCATCAACTGTCAAATCGATGAACTGCTCTCTTGTTTTAAGGTTTTTTAGTGTCAGCAGGTTTTTATCAGACTGTTCTTTTGAAATTATGATTCCCCATTTCATTCCTTTTTTTTCTGTTACATTGTACTGTCTGTTCATTTTTATACAATCAGGAAATACTTCAACAGAAATATCCTTTTGTCTTAATTCGCCTGCTACCTTCTGATAATGAATTGCAAGTGATTCTTCGGTATTGAATATTTCGGCATCAAGATAAGACCCTTTTGCATTTATAAGTCCCAGTTCATTGAGGCCTGCAATAAGTCGATCCAAACCGATTGAAGCTCCTACACCAGGAACTTTATCTTTCATGTAAAGCCCTGCAAGATTGTCGTATCTTCCTCCTGAGCATACCGATCCTATTGAAGGTAAGTCGTTGAGGAATGTTTCATAAACAACACCCGTATAGTAATCGAGCCCTCTGGTGATGCTTGGATCAAGTACATAGGTCTCCTCAATTCCTGAAGCTTTCATCATTTCGTGAATGTCTTTCATTCTTTTTGTATCTTCTGATTCTCCGCCAGCAAGGCTTTCGATGTGAGTGAGAGTTTCATCCCATGATGATTTTGGTTTAATGTACTGAGTAATCTGGCGTGCAGAATTTTCACTTCCTAAAACTTCTGTAAGTTCTTTTAAAACTTCATCTTCTCCAACTTTTGCGATTTTATCTACAATGCGGAGTACATCCTCAGATTTTTCAGAAGCGCCTATTTTTTCGAGAAATCTATTGAAAATTCCACGATGATTTACATGAATAGTAATTTTTTCAACACCAATTTCTTTTAATGCAGCCTTCATGAGTGCCAGAGTTTCAAAATCTGCCGTAGCACTGTCACTTCCTACTGTATCAAAATCGCATTGTACGAATTCACGATAGCGTCCTGCCTGAGGTTTTTCGCCTCTCCATACTTTTGCAATATGATAGCGTTTGAATGGGAAATAGAGTTCCTCTCTGTGTTCTGCCGTGTACCTTGCAAAAGGAACTGTAAGGTCAAAACGCATTGCTACATCCCGACCGCCATTATCTTCAAAACGAAAAACCTGTTTTTCCGTTTCACCATTACTTTTTCTTAGAAGAATTTCAGTGTATTCCAGTACTGGCGTATCAATAGGTACAAATCCATATGCCCTATATGTTCGTGTAAGTTTTTCCTGTAAATCTGCACGTAAAATTTCATCTTGAGGGAGAAAGTCTCTGAAACCTTTTAAAACTTTCGGTTGAATTAAATCTGCCATAATGAAAGCATTTTATAGTTTATTGGAGGAATTTACAACTATTAGAAAAATATCATGAAAAATTTTAACGTTTTAATTTTAATTTTTTGTGATAAAATATTTTTATGTATGTTTTTGATAATTTTTATGTAGATTGTTTAGTGAAACTTTTTGCTTCATTTTTATGCGGACTTTTTCTCGGACTTGAGCGTAAAAGACGTTTTCATTCTGTTGGAATCAGAACCCTGATATTGATCAGCACTTCATCCATGTCAATGGGAATGGTATCATACCTGATGGCAGAAAATAGTGCTGTTCCCGGAGATCCGACTCGAATTGCGGCAGGTGTTGTTACTGGTATCGGTTTTATTGGCGGCGGAGCATTTATACGGCAGGGAATGAATATTCGGGGAATTACTTCTGCTGCAGTAATATGGGCTGCATGCGGAACGGGACTGGCCTGTGGAATCGGGGCTTATTTTATAGCCGGTGCAACTCTTGTTCTTTCAATATTAAGCCTTATTTTCCTGGGAATTGCAGAGGGACACATGTTTCCTGCTGAAAAGACTAAAATTTTAACGCTTGTATACCTGGGAGACGGTATAAAGATTTCGGAAGTTGAAAAAGCTGTTTCGGAAGCTGATCTTGTCCGTCAGGATATGAATATGGCATATTCCCTGGATACCCATGAAATGACACTGCGTTTTATTGTGAAAATTCCAAAGAATTATAATCTTGAGCAGCTGGCGGGTATTTTAAGTAATCTTGGCGATTTGAAAATGATAAGTATTGCAGAGGGATAATTTTTTTCTAAAAAAAAATCATTAATGGACTATAGTTTTTATTTTTGTTATTCTTAGTTTATGTTATTCGCTGTTGATATCGGTAATACTAATGTTGTAATTGCCGTTTTTGATAATGATCGTATTGTAACTCAGTGGAGGGTTGCAAGTGATACTAGACGGACTGGAGATGAGTATTCTTCCATTATTCTGACTCTGGCACGGGATGCAGGAATCGATGTTTCTGAATTTGATAAGGCAGTCATTTCTTCTGTCGTTCCGGCTTTGATTGGCCCTTTTGTTGTTGTCTGTCAGAGAGTATGTAAAGTTCAGCCTCTGGTTCTTACTTCTGCCATGGCTCTTGAAAGAAAGCTTCCTGTTCATCTTCCTGAAAATTCCACAAGGGAATTGGGAACGGATCTTTTATGTAATGCAGTTGCTGCATGGGAAGAGCTGGAGCATCATGCGAATATCGTTGTTGATTTTGGAACTGCACTTACTCTTACAGTAACTTCATCTTCTGGAGAAATTCTTGGAGGAACAATCAGTCCTGGTCTTGGAACTGCTGTAAAGGCTCTTGCAACTAATGCTGCTCAGCTTCCTTTTGTTCCTCTTGAAGCACCTTCTAATGTCATAGGCGCTACTACGAAAGGTGCAATTCAATCTGGTGTTGTACTTGGATATAAAGGTCTTGTTGAATCTCTTGTTTCGCAGGTAAAGTCCGAATTAGTTTTGCGTGGTGAAAAGGATGAAATTCGGGTTATTGCTACCGGAGGACTTAATTCAGTGTTAAAACCTATTACAGAGTGCTTTACTTCTGTTGATAAGGATCTGACTGTAAAAGGTTTGCTGAGTATTTCTAAAATATTGCAGTAGTCTGCTATTGCTCCTGTATGAACAGGTCTTCCAATTGAACTCCGCTTCCGTTCTGTACATCCCGGCTTAATTTTGCACCGATTATTTTGGTAAGAAAATCAGGATGAAGCCCCGGGGTAAGGATTTTTTCAGTTCTGAGAATGCCGAGATCCTGTTCCCTGAGCTGTTCGCCTTTTTTCATTGTGTGCATGTAATGAATGCTTCTGTTTGTTCTTCCGTAGTTCTGACGTTCACTTTTTCCCAGACGTTTTATTCCGTCTCCAAGACAGGCGGTTATTTTTTCCATTGAATATTCTCTGGAAAGATTTTTTACTACATAATCAAATGCTGATTCTGGAATATAGTCCTGCGTAAACTGTATTGAAGCTCCGTTTAGTGCGTTTGTTTCATTTCTGTACCGCTCAATTATTGCCTGTGTCTGTTTTACAGCATGGCACATGAGTGCAAACTTTTGGGGAGTCAGGGCTACAGGATCATCCAGTCCGTCCGTTTCGTTTGAAAGAGTAAAATGTTTTTCAATCATTACACCGCCACAAATTGTATTGAGCACGGGGATTAGGACGGGATCTGTGGAGTGATCGCTTATTCCGCATTTGATTCCGAAAACTGCGCTGAGATTTTTTATTACTTTGACATTATATTCTTCTTCTGGAGTCGGGTAAAATGTTGAACAGTGAAGCAGAGTTATGTTTTCTTTTTTTACTCCGCCGTCTGTAAGTGTATTTATGGCTTTTTCAATATCTCCAAGAGTTGATACTCCGCTGGATATTACTATCGGAATATTTTTACAAATTTCTGCAGCTCGTTTTAGGAGTGGAATATGGTTTAATTCTGGAGAAGCAATTTTTATCATGTCCGGATTTATGGATATTAATTCTTCGAGGCTTTGTTTTCCGAAGGGACTGCAGAGAAATTTTGCTCCGCATTTATGTGTGTATTTAAGGCATTCCTCAAAGAATTCTTTTTTAACTTCAAGGCTTTTGAATTTCTGGTACAGAGGAATCCTGCCACCCGGTAATTCAACAAAACCTGTATCCGGATGAAGAATTTCATTGGCGTATACCCATTGAAACTTTATTACGGTTGCACCGTTTTCTGCTGCTGAAGCAATCATTTTTTTTGCTTTTTCTATGTCTCCGGAATGTGAAGTTCCTATTTCTGCTACTATTTCCATATTATCCTTCTGTAATTATTAATTTGCATATTTTAACTGTTCCGCTTCATCATTCAAATAGAAGAAGCTGAGGTGGAGGATTAACAAGAAAACTTTTTTGTTTTGCATTTGTTATTTGTTCTGAAGTTGAGATTTTTCCTGTTAAAATCGGGGATTTAAAATCATGGGTCCTGTAATTTTTTTCTGCAAGTTCGTGGTCGGAATTTGCATAGCAGTAACGGCAGCCTCCCGGACACGTGTCATAGGCACCTATATCATTGCTTTGTATGCATCTGCAGTTTTTACGCATTCCTGAATGTTTAAGTTCTTTGAATTTGAGGTCGTTTGAATCTGCTATTTCATTTAAGGTAACGCAGCCTGATTTTTGAATTCCGTATGATGTATAGTCGTTTTTTTCTGCACAGGTTTTAATCTGCATTCTGTATTTTGCAGCAATTTTTCCGAATCCTCTTGCAAGTATATCTTTATTCTCAGGAGAAATTTCTTCCAGTTCAGGAAAGTTAGATTCAATTTTTTTATAAATCTGTACAAAACTGAATATGCAGTTTCTTACATGGGAATGAAGCCTGGCTGTCATGTGTTCAAAAGTTATCAGGTGCTGCTGTACTGTATATTTTTTTGTAAGGAGTACGGGATCATATCTCCAGGAAATTCTTTCTTTACCGACGATTTTTTCCAGTTTTATTAATGTATCTATGGATTTGTCGATGTCTGGAATTCCTTTTTCAATATCTTTTCCATAAGCTGTTATGGTATAAAAAAAATAAGTGTTGAATTTGTCTGTAATTTCTGTAATCCGATCTAAAAGCGGAGCATAGTTTTTTGAGCAGAAAATAACACAGTCAACAGTTTCTGGAGAGAGAAGGTATTTTGTTATTTTTTCGGGATACAGCGGGTTCCGGACATATACAAATCCTTCTTTGAAGCGTTGCAAAAGCCATTGCGGATAATAATGTGCCAGATCTGTTCTTCCGCCTGTGTTTATAATCATGGTAGAAGTCTAGCATTTTTTTTTCTGTTTTTACAGATGTTTTTATTGAGGCCTGAAGTGTTTTATTATTCTCTAATATTGTGTTTTTTTGCTTATCGATGTTAAAATATCCATTATGCTGAAAACTTTGATAAAAATGATTAATGCATTTAGTTCGAACACTGACCCCGGGGCAATTGCTCATGCTTTTGCATGCGGTGTTCTTCTTGGTTTTATGCCTAAAGGAAATCTGTTATGGGTTCTCCTTTTCGTTTTTATTTTTTTCATGAGAATTCAAAGGGCAACCTTTTCTTTGACTGTGATAGTTGCAGCTCTGTTTGCTCCATTGCTTGATGACGTTTTCAATTCAGTCGGTTACTGGATCCTTGTGAAGGAGTCTTTGATTCCTGTTTATACAAAACTGCTTGATATACCTTTTGTTGCTTTTACAAAATTTAATAATACCGTAGTCATGGGAAGCCTTATCATAGGATTAGCCTGTTATATTCCGGCATATGTTTTTGGAAGGCTTGGAATATGGTTGTGGAGAAAGTATTTTGCTGATGCAGTCCGTCGGAGCCGCATAGTAAAACTTACAAAACAGATTCCTCTCATTCAGAAACTTTCGTCTCTTGCTTCCAAGATTTAAAGGAGATTTATTGATATGGCAGATAAAAAAGAAACAGTAGAAAAAAAATCTCCTGTTGCAAAGAAACAGAAGAAAGAAAAGAAACTGTATCCGGCTAAAAAACTTCCTTCTATTTTTAAGAAAGCATATACAGACAAGAAGTTTGAGAAGAAGATTCTTTCAAAGCTGTATGTTCCCAAAGATAAAAATGACGTTAAGTCTATGTTTTCAAAAGGAAATAATCCTGAGAAAAAAGACTTTCTGTGTATTGATTTGAATCAGAAATATACGAAGGTAGAACTTCAGAGGTTTAAGACTCTTGCAAAGGAGATTAAAGCCCAGAAAGGAAGAATAAAGCTGCTTCCGCTTATAGCGACGGCCTGCGCCATGGCTGCTATTGTTTTTGTTGTGGTAACCTTTAAGAATGTAATAGTAAAAAATGCTATTGTTTCTGCATGTGAAGGTATTTTTGAGGCAAAGACGGATGTAGATTCTGTTAAGGTTGAAATTCTTGGTGCTCAGATTAAGGTTAAAGGGCTTGCTGTAGGTAATAAGAATTCATATTACAGAAATCTTTTTGAAATTGAAACGATTGATTTTGACTTTAATTTAACCCAGATTCTCAGGGGAAAATTTGTCTGCGAGAATCTTGAGTGCTCCGGAATGCAGTTTAATACTAAACGCAGCACGAGCTGCTATATAAAGCCGAAATCTAAGACTAACCAGGAAAGTGCTTTTACAAAGGCGTTGAAAGCCCGCACAAATCTTGCTCTTGAAGATCTCAAGATGCAGGCCGCACAGCTTGTAGGCGGAGAAGATGTTGATTCTATCGTAGAAAATTTTACTGCTGAACTTCAGACTCCTCAGGCTGCAAAGACTGCAGAAGAAAAGGCTGTTGAACTTTCAGATAAATGGAAAACCCGCCCTGCTGAGCTTAAAGCTGAGGTTGATGCTAAAACAGCAGAAATTAATGAAAAGTTAAAGAGTCTTAATAGTGTAAATAAGAATGATCCGGCCTCTGTACTGAAAGCTATAGAAACACTTGATTCCTTGCTGAAAGAATTTGATGAAACGAATAAAAATGGAATAAAATACAGAATGGCTTCCGCTCAGAAGGAAGTTGCTTCTGATTTTGATTCACTTAAAAAAACATCAGCATCACTTACGGATGCTGTAGCTCATGATTCAGATTTTGTAAAAAACAGAGTTTCTTCACTCATCGGAACTATTGCAAATCCAAAAGGATTCCTTACGCAGGCTCTTAATACTGTAGGCTATGATTTAATGGGTAAATACTATCCTTATGCCCAGAAGCTTGTTGATTATGCACTGGAAGTCAGGAAGAATGCCATTGCAGAAAAACAGAAAAAAGCTGCAGAAGGCGAAGTTAAGAGAATCGAAAAGAAAACACATTCAAGAATGGAAGGAACAACTTTCTGGTATTCAGATGAGTATCCTGCTTTCCTTATCGAACATGTTTATGTATCGGGACCTTCATTTTCTGCGGAACTTACAGAAGTTGCAAGTAACCCTGATGTGCGAAATAAACCGTGTGAGTTTAAATGTTCCTATTCTTATTATGGGGTAACTCATAATGCTGCATTGACAGTTGATGCCCGTTCAGAAACTGCAGCTCCTCTTATAGCTGCTGATTATTCAGGTAATGGCTTTAAGGCTTCTGTTGACGGACAGAAAATTGCAAAGGAAAATGGAATTCCTTCAGTTGACGGAAAAATGAATCTTAAGTTCAGCGGTACGGCAGGAGAGGAAGGATTTACTCTTGGCGGAAAAGTTGATTTGAAGCCTGTAAGTCTTACCTCAGACGGTTTTTCCAATGAAACAGCGACAAAATATTATAACCAGGCTCTGGCAGCTGTAACGGATCTGTCAATGAATTGTATGATGGGATATACAGACACTGAAGGGGTTATATTTGATTTAAGCGGAAATTTTGCTTCTCAGTTTGAAAAAGGATTAAAAGCTGCTGCTTATGGTGTTGCAGATGATGTTACGGAAGAAGTAATACGGCGCCTTAATGAAAAAATTAATTCATCTTCAGGTACTGCTCTTCTGAAGGTTAAGGAAGTAATGGGAATAGAAGGGGATGTGAATGTTCAGTCTTTGAGAGTTGATGATCTTCAGAAGGTTCTTGAACAGAAAAAGAAAGAATTTTCATCCTTAACGGAAAATGCCGTAAATTCAGCTGTTGAATCTGCAAAGAAGGATGCAGCTGATGCCTTAATAAAGGGGCTTACAGGTTCTTCCGGTTCAACATCAGGGACAGAAAACAAAAAGAACAATTTAAAGCTTCCGTTTTAATTTGTAAAATATTTGTACCGGATTTATCATACGGGGCTTTCAGGGATTGAAGAAATGCTTTATTTGTGATAAATTCGGTAAATCAATCGTAATTTATTTTTTTTATACAGGAGTTCCAAATGTCAGGACACAGTAAATGGGCAACCATTAAACATGCAAAAGGTATTGCCGATGCAAAACGCGGTAAGCTTTTTACAAAATTCATTAAGGAAATTTCTATCGCTGCAAAAATGGGTGGCGGTGATCCGGATTCAAACCCAAGACTTCGTACAGCAATTCTCAAGGCACGTGCTTCAAACATGCCTAAGGATAACATCGAACGTGCAATAAAGAAGGGTACTGGTGAAGACGGTGCAACTTCATATGAAGAACTTGTATATGAAGGATATGCAGCTGGTGGTGTTGCTGTTCTTGTAGAAGTTCTTACAGATAATCATAACCGTGCAGCAGCTGATGTACGCAATATCTTTACAAAAAATGGCGGAAACCTCGGTACTTCAGGTTCTGTAAGCCGTATGTTTGATCGTAAAGGTGTTATTGAACTTGATGCAGAAAAAGTTTCAGAAGAAGAAGTAATGGAAGTTGCACTTGAAGCTGGAGCTGATGATATTGTAAATGAAGACGGAGTTATTACGATTACAACTGATCCTTCTTCATTTAACGCTGTAGCTGAAGCAGTTCAGGCTAAGGAATGGGAAACACTTTCTGCTGAAGTTTCAATGGTTCCTCAGGCTTATACAGCTGTTGATGCAGATACAGCAAAGAAAGTTGCAAAACTTCTTAATAAACTTGAAGATAATGATGATGTTCAGAACGTCTGGTCTACTGTTGAGTACCCGGATGGATTTGATCCTGATGCTGAGTAATCAGGCATCTGATTATTAAGGCCCTGCGTTTTTTGCGGGGCTTTTTTTATTAAGAAATTATGAGAGTATTGGGAATTGATCCGGGACTTGCAAATACCGGTTTTGGCATAATTGATTGTTCTCATGGTAAGTTTTCTCTTGCGGGCTATGGTGTCATTGAAACCGACAGTACTTTATCTCATGAGATGCGGCTTCTTGCATTGTATGGAAGGCTTTCTGATGTAATAAAAGAGTTTAAGCCTGACTGTGCAGAAATGGAGACTTTGTATTTTTCCCGTAATACCTCCAGTGCCATGGCTGTTGCAGAAGCAAAAGGTGTTATAACTTTATGTCTTGCTCAGGCTGGAATTCCACTTTGTTTTTATACTCCCAATCAGATAAAGTATTCTGTTACAGGGACTAAAACCGCAGATAAACGGACAGTTCAGAATTGCGTAAAACTGCTTCTGGGACTAAAAGAAGTTCCGTCTCCTGATCATGCAGCGGATGCTCTTGCCGGTGCGATTACGTGCATAAATTCCGGTGATATTGCCGGGTAATTATATTTACAGGCACTGACCTTTTTAATTGATTTTGATATAATCATTCTCATGTTTAATTCAATAACTGGAATTATTACAGGAAAATTTCCGCAGAAACTGCTTTTGGAGAATAATGGAATTGAATGGGATTTGATATGCCCTGATACAAGCCTGGATGTTTTTCCTCCTGCTGGAAATGAGGTAAAAGTTTATACTTATCTGCAGCATTCTGATGTTCTTATGAGTCTTTATGGATTTGCTTCTGATTCTGACAGACAGCTTTTTTTTGATTTGATGAAGGTTGACGGTATAGGACCTAAAGCTGCAGTAAAAATTATGTCATCGATTACAAGCCGGGACTTAGTAAACGTTCTTGAAAACGGAGATCTTGCAGCTCTGGAAAAAGTTCCTGGTGTCGGTAAAAAAACCGCCGGAAAGATTTTACTTCAGCTGAAAGGAAAACTCAGTCTTGATAATTCTGTTTCTGTATCAAAACAAAAATCTTCTCAATATGGTGATGTAGTTACAGCTTTGGTTGACATGGGGTATGAAAGAGTGAAGGCTCTGGAAGCTGTGGAAAAAATATCCTGTGAACTTTCTAAAGAAACGGATTTTTCTGAGAAAAATACAGCAGAAAAGGAAGATGCTGTTTTCAGACGCGCACTTTTATTTTTGGCCAGGTAGCATATGAAGGATATGTTTAATAAGAGTGTAACTTCAAAATCTTCTTATCAAAAAAAGAATAATGAAGAAGACGATATGAATATAGTGTCTCAACTTGCCTCTCAGGCAGCTTTTTCTATGGACAATGAATATGGAGGACGTACAAAAATTGTCAGGGCTGAAAGTTTGCCTACTGATTCTCATATTGTGCGTGCTGATGTTTTCTCTGCTGAAGACGTTCCGGATAATTCTCTTCGACCAAAACTTCTGGATGATTTTTTAGGTCAGAGTGAGATCAAAAAGAATCTGAAGGTTTTTATAGATGCAGCAAAACAAAGGAATGAACCTTTGGATCACCTTTTTCTCATTGGACCTCCGGGACTTGGAAAAACAACTCTTGCTCAGATTACGGCAAATGAACTTGGAGCTGATTTTAAGGTAACAAGCGCACCTGCTCTTGATAAACCTAAAGATCTGGCAGGAATACTTTCTACAATTACCCCTGGAACAGTTTTTTTTATTGATGAAATTCACAGACTTAAACCGGCGATAGAAGAAATGCTGTATATTGCCATGGAGGATTTTGAGCTGGATTGGGTTATCGGACAGGGGGCTGCGGCAAGAACTGTGAGAATACCAATTCCTCATTTTACACTTGCAGGAGCAACTACAAAAGCTGGTATGGTGAGTAAACCTCTTCAGACAAGGTTTGGAATTGTTCAGAGGCTGCGTTTTTATGATGATAATGAGCTTGCAGATATTATAAGGCGTTCTGCGGGAATTCTCGGGACTGCAATTGATGATGATGCGGCAATGCTTCTTGCAGGATGCAGCCGCGGAACTCCAAGAGTTACAAATAGACTTTTGAGGCGTATGAGGGATTATGCTCAGCATGCCGGAAGTCCTGTAGTCACATCTGAAATTGTCAGAGAGGGACTTGAAAAACTGGGAATAGATAATCTTGGACTTGAAAATTATGATCGTGAGATTCTTTTAAGCATTATGAATAATTTTGGAGGCGGACCTGTTGGTGCAGAAACGCTTGCCATTAGTATTGGAGAATCACAGGATACTTTAGAAGATTATTATGAACCCTATTTAATTCAATGTGGATTGATTCAGAGGACTCCGAGAGGCAGAATTGTTACTCAGAAGGCTTATGAACATTTAGGAATGACACCTGCTTCTGATTCTTTGAAGGGACAGGGAAGTCTGTTTTAAATAAATTTTTTTTCAGGAAATGTGAATATGAAACTTAGTGATTTTAATTTTGAATTACCGCAGGAACTTATTGCTCAGAAACCGGCCGGAACTCGTGGTGATGACCGTCTTATGCTGTTGGGAAGAAATGATGGGTCCGTAAAACATTATAAAGTAGAAGATCTTGTTGATCTGGTAGAAAGCGGAACTCTCATGATTTTTAATAATTCAAAAGTAAGACGTTCAAGATGCTACGGAATAAAAACAACATCTGGCAGAGAGCAGGAATTTATGTTTCTGAATCAATGCGGGCCGGATGGTGACACCTGGAATACAATGGTAAAGGGTGCAAAAAAAGTTAAGACCGGAAATATATACAGGTTTGCAGATGGAAGTGAAGGGATAATTATTGCCCATGAAGGAGATGATGGTACTGAGTTCCGTACAATCAAGTTTCCTTTCATGCTCACAGAGGAATGGTTTGAAAGAAACGGACATATACCGCTTCCTCCTTATATACGGCGTGAAGATGATGATACTGACAGTGAGCGCTATCAGACAGTCTATGCAAAAGAAACCGGAAGCTCAGCCTGTCCTACTGCAGGACTTCATTTTACACAGTCGCTTCTTGATAAATTAAGAGCTAAAGGTGTTGATCTGGAATGGATTACGCTGCACGTTGGACTTGGAACTTTTTTACCTGTACGGGAAGAAAACATAGAAGACCATAAAATGCATGAAGAAGTATATACCGTTCCTTATGAAGTTGCGGAAAAAATTAATAAAGCAAAAAGGGAAGGAAGACCTGTTCTTGCTGTCGGTACTACAAGTGTCCGTACTTTGGAAAGCGCTGCCGTAAAAAAGGAAGACGGATCTTATGAGGTGCAGGGCGGAACTGGTAGTACTCATATTTTTATGTACCCGGGTTATGAGTTTAAGGTGGTGGACCAGATGTTTACAAATTTTCATACACCGGAAAGTACCCTTATAATGCTTGTAAGTGCTTTTGCAGGAAGAGAAAACATTCTTAATGCTTATAATCAGGCTGTTCAGGAACGGTACAGATTCTTTTCTTATGGCGATTGTATGCTGATAAAGTAGCCTTTATTATGTGAGTTGTTCCAGTGAGTATTGAATCAGGTTCAGAAACTGCTGCCTGAGTATCGGCTGCATTTTTGTATATTCTTGATTTTTTTCTAAAAGTGAAGAAGCAGTTTTTACAACATCACCGATGAACTTTGATGTAAGCGGAAAATGTGCTCCGATTATTTTGTTTTCAAGTTCTGTGGAACGGAAAACAGTATTTCCGGAGAAAGTAATCCGCACGTTTGTTATCAGGTCTTTTTGTGTTGATGCAAGAAATGTAAATCCCGCACTTAAATCATTCAGTTTTGAGGATGGTCCGACTCTTTTAAAAATCTGTATGTCCCAGTCATCAATGGGGATTCGAATTTTCGTCAGTATGAAGCCTTTCGGAATTCCGGTGTATTTTGAAAATGGAATGTATTTTGTTTCGCTTTGGTTTCTTATTTCAAGTCTGGCATCAAGAGCAAGAAGTGGAGACCATATCATTATTTTTGGATCTGCAGCGCAGATGCTTCCTCCAAAAGTTGCAAGGTTTCTCACTGATTCACTTGCCATAGTAATAAGAGCATCGTATAAAACTTCAGGAAGGTTTGTACGGCGGATCTGTATTATTTGTGAAAGAGTAACAGAAGGCCCGAAATCAATGTATCTTTCTTTTTTTTCAATTTGAGACAGTTCATCTATGAATTTTACGCATAGCGATTTTTCATCAAGACTGCTGATGTAAGTGCATCCTCCAAGAATCTGCAGGTTATTGACTGATTTTAAATGAAAGAATACGTCTGAGAGTGTGGATGCCATTAATACAGAGGAATTATTTTTTTGCATTTGATTTTCCCTCCCTTGCATGACGTGCTGCAACAGCATAAAGAATTCCGTTTGCCAGCTGATCGTAATCAGTACAGCATAAGGAAAGGTTCTTTATTGCGTTTTTTAACTGATCTTTATCAGGTCTGTGATATTTTGCCATAAGTTCATAGGCTGTAAAAACTTTTCCGGCATTACAGTAACCGCAAAGATGAATTCCTGCCTGTGAGAAGCCGGTCATTATGTCCTGATAAATCGGATTGTTTTTAAAAGATTCAAGGGTTTCAATTGTTGCGTCCCTTAATGTACCTGCAGTTACACAGCAGGAGGGTACGGCTGTTCCATTCAGCAGGACCATGCAGTTTCCGCACCATCCTTTTTCACAGCCGCATTTCACACTGTAAATTTTTTGTGCCCGCAGTACGTCCAGAAGTTTATCCTGCGCATCAGCTTCAAGAATTATTTTTTTATAGTTCAGGGTTACCGGTATTTTCATTGTTCTGTTCCTCTGTAGGTTTTGATTCTTCTTTCTTTGTTTTTAAGAATTCGTAGAGTGAATCCGTTGTTAAAGGTAACTTTGTTACTGTTGTATTTAAGGCCTGGCTTAATGCCTGTGTATATGCAGCCGGAACTATTTTTTTTATAACTTCTCCAATCTGTTTTGGATTTTCATCTGACTGTATGAAAGCTATTTTTATGTCCGGACAGTCAAGGGGTTCGTCTTTTACCAGTGTTTGAAGAACTTTCTGAACTGCAAGTTTTATGCTGTTCTGTGCAGATTGCAGATGCATTACCTTACCGCTGGAAATAACTATTTTTATGGAACGTATTACTTCCCGATAAAGCGTAATATCCATTTCCAGTTCTACTGTTGCAGCTGCAAAGGATGTACTGTGATACGGGAAGCCTGTGAATTTTTCTTTGTTCCATAATTTTTTTATTGCCGGCGTAATTGTTTTTTTTACGCTAATGGGAAGGGATTCCTTTTCTTTTTTCTTTTTGATTGTCTCACATGCTTTTTTTAGCAGTTCCGTCATTACACTTATGTTTGAATAAACGCTTTCAGGAAGAGGAGGTTCTTTTTCTGCAGGAAAGTTCGTGTCGATTTTTACAGAGTTCTGGGGAATGGAGAGCATTTCAGAAGCCAGTTTAGTCCATATCATTTCTATGGAATGAGATACTGGAGAGGTATGTATTATAAGTGTGGAATTTTCCTCCAGTGTAACTTCAATGTACTGATTGTTGGCATTTGCTTCTGAACCGAAGAAACATGAACCTTCATATGCGCATGCAAATCCTATTCCTCTCAAAGGTGCCAGACTTGCAAACCGTTTTTCTCCGGAAAGATCAGAAAATACGGAGCTGGCGTTTAGATTATAGGTTGTATACTTTCTGTTGAAGTCTCCGGCTGTTGAAAGAGCTGAGAATACTTCGTTTCCTTTTTCTACAGAAAATAAAAATGGAAAATCCTGTTTTTTTGGATTGCCGCTGAACACAGAATTTTTTAATCGTAATTCCAGTGGAGAGATGGAACATTCCTTGCTCATGAGAGTCATTTGATTTTCTAATGCAAAGAAAGCTGCCTGGTCTATGAGTCCGAGTTCAATGCTTGACGGTGGATTGTAGCTTTGTATGGCAGAAGCATTTATACTTATGTTTTTTGCTCTGTAGATTCCGATACTGGCGATTACAAGCCTGTCAATTATTTCCTGACAGAAGGGATTTATAAATCCGGCATCCATTTTTATGTCAGCTGAAATTGCTGTAAGTGTACCGTCTTTGTCTGCTGCTGTTCTGTAATGTATGGAAATAGGCTGCATTGTATCCATAAATCTAAGCTGTTCTTCCCGTGTGTATACAATCTTTACAGGAAGACCAGTATGAAATGATGCAACTGCAGCCTGGCATGTGATTATGGAATTAAACCAGATACTGTTCGTTCCATAATCCATGGTTTTTGTTTTCTTTATTATGATGTTTTCGTTTTTTATTTTTAATGCAGTGCTTAGAATTGTTCTGAGCTGAAAAATCCACTGGGCTGAAGTAAATACGGTCAGGTTGTTATTGCTGAAGGAACATAAGGCTCCGTTTGGTTCTGTTGTGTTCAGTGCAGATACGGCAAAGGTCCATGTCTGTTCACTTTTGTAATCTGATTCATTTATGATGTCGTCAATTTTTTCTACGTTTTTTCCCCAGGTAACTTTTCTTGAGGTGATTTCTGATGAAAACAGCTTATCTTCTCCGTCAACTGTTATTTCCTTAAAATAATAGTCGATGGAATTTCTGTCATAACCAATATCTATTTCCTGTAGAAGTCTGTTGACTGTTTTTTCATCCGGGCCTGCCAGCAGACCTATTGGTTCTCCAAGATAGGAAACATTTCCTTCACTGAATACCGGTACTTTTCCTAAAGGCGTATCAATAAGATTGCTGCCCGGAACATCTCTTGCAGTAAAAAGAAAGTATCCGTCAGGAAGGTCTGGATGTGTTACGGAAGTTATTATTCCTTTTTTTATCGGACTTCGTATAACTTTTGCATACAGCATCGATGGCATTGAAAGATCTGAATAAAATTCATTCTGAAATGAAAATTTTGCAGGATGTTCTTTCTTTATTTTTTTTTCAGCCATGATATTTTTCTCCGATGGTTTTTATACAGTCAACTACATAGGCACACATCTCTTCTGTCATGTCCGGCCACAGGGGCAGTGTTATCGTTTCCAGGTAATGCTGCTGTGCATTTGGAAAATTTTCCGGGGTAAATCCATGATAAAGGTTTTTCCAGTAAGAAAAATTAAAAAGCGGTATAAAGTGCATGCTGATGCCTACACCCATTTGCTGAAGTTCCCGGGCAAAGTCATCTCTGCTGCACTTGAGCTTAGAAAGATCAAGCCTCATAAGATAAAGATGCCAGGCGTTTCCTTCAGAATCAGGAGGCAGTTTTATGAAATCGAGTTTTTTTAGATTTGAATTATAATAGGCTGCATGGATTTTGCGTTTTCTGTCAAATTCTTCTGCTCTTTTTAATTGTACCCGTCCGAGAGCAGCCAGTATGTCAGGAAGATTTGCCTTGTATCCCGGGGCAATTATATCGTATTCCCAGCTGGCTTTAGGAGATGTATATCTGTCCCATGTCGTTCGGTCCATTCCGTGAAGCCTCATCTGAGTAATTCGTTTTGCAACAGCGGAATCTTTTACGGTAACCATTCCGCCTTCTGCAGTTGTCATTGTCTTTGTTGCATAGAATGAAAAAATTCCTGCGTCGCCTATTGTGCCTGCATATCCGGACTGCGTTTTACTTGGAAATGAGTGGGCACAGTCTTCTATAACCTTTACATTGTATTTTTCTGCAAGATTCATTATTGCGTTCATATTGCAGACATTTCCTGCTATGTGAACCGGAACAATAGCCTTTACTTTTTTTCCATCCGGACTTTTCAGTATTTTTTCTATGCTGTTCGGATCAATGGAGTAAGAGTCTTTTTCGATGTCAGCAAAGAAAACATCTGCTCCAAGGTGCCGGGCACTTGCAGCTGTAGAAACAAAAGTGTACGGAGTTGTTATTACTGCATTTTCTCTGTTGACGCCAAGGGCTTCCATTGCCAGAATCATTCCGCTTGTATTTGAATTGACGCACAGTGCAAAAGGAGAGTGTACTTTTTCTGAAAATTCCTTTTCAAAAGCAAGGGCCTGACTTCCTGTTGTAAGCCAGCCGCTGCGCATTACATCGATAACAGCTTTTTCTTCTTCACTGCCGATTGATGCCTTGAAAAAAGGTACGTTCATTTTTACAGCATTCATTTTAAAGCACCACCTTTGCTGATAATTTCTGTTTAGTTCCTTCCTGTTCCATTTTTGTATAAAATTCGTTCAGGGAAGGAACTTCATCCCTCAGAATTCTCAACAGAACTTCTTTATTTCTGAATAATTCTTTTTTTTCGCTGTTAAATTTTACTACAGGCATTATCTTTTCCAGCAGTCCGTCAAGGGTTTTGCTTTCGATATTCTTGAGTTTAAGGATTTTCTTGTATTCGGTAGGCTGGGGATTTTCTTCCTTCAGCCATAAAGGTTCTTCCAGACGTTCTCCCGGTCGTGGACCTATTATTTTTATTGCAATATCCTTTTCCGGTTCAAAACCTGAGAATTTTATTATCTGACGTGCCAGGTCAATTATTTTGATGCTCTCTCCCATGTCAAGAAGGTAACTTTCAGCATTTTTTCCTACTCCACCGGTCTGAAGTACAAGGGAACATGCTTCCGGTATAGTCATGAAAAATCTTTCCATTTCCGGATCTGTAACAGTTACAGGACCGCCATTGTTTATCTGTTCCATAAAGAGCGGAAGAATCGAACCTCGTGAACCAAGAACATTACCGAATCTTACGAACATAAATGCTTGATTATTTCCTGCGCTTTTTGCTGCCTTGAGGACAAGTTTTTCGCACAGCATTTTGCTTACTCCGTAAACACTTACCGGAGTAACAGCTTTATCTGTCGAAATAAGTACGAATCTTTCTACGTTATGGGCCAGACTTGCATCAAGCAGATTTTTTGTTCCCAATACATTGTTTTCTATTACTGCGACTGGATTTTCTTCCATCATCGGGACATGCTTATATGCGGCGCAGTGAAATATTACATCTGCATGAGTGCGGCCAATGATGTAATCAGTGTATTCCCTGTCTTTCATATCTCCTATTATTGGAACTACAGTTGCTTTTTCTCCGACGCCTTCATTCTGAAGTATATGAAGTTCTCTATAAATATTTACAATTGAATTCTCACCGTGTCCGAAAAGGTACAGACGTTCAGCTCCTCCTTCAAGCAGCTGGCGGGCAAGTTCGCTTCCAATGGAACCTCCGGCACCTGTAATAAGAACTCGTTTTCCTTTAAGGTATGAAAGGCTTTCTTTTAACGATATGACAATCGGTGTTCTTCCCAGAACATCCAGAGGATTTATGTCTCTTGCCTGAATGAGATGTGCTTTTCCTTCAACAATCTGGCTCACGGAAGGAAGAATTTTTATTCTGGTAAAACCGGCATTTATGAGAATATCGTATATTTTTTTTATTTTTTCAGTTCCGGCGCTTGGAGTTGCGATTATTGCTTCATCGTTCTGTCCGGCCCGTATTACGGATGCAATTGATTCTACAGGTCCGAAAACCGGAATTCCGTCAAAACTCTTTCCGATCAGGTTTTCATCATCATCAAAAAAAGATGCTACAGTTCCGAAAATCTTTTTTCTGAGAAGATCCCGGGCTATCATCTGTCCTGCAAAACCGGCGCCGATAATGTAGATTCTAGTATCTGTTTTATTCATGTCCACACCCGGGTAAATGATATCACCATATGGTTATTTCTTCAATTATCAGAAAATACTAAATAAAAAAAATCAGATTCCGATGATATTAGAGAGTACTAAGCGGGAGGAATGATCATGAGTGTAAAAAGAATGGCATTGACGGTTATTTTTGCAGTTGTCAGTGTTTTAGTATACTCAGAATCTGTTGCTTTTCAGGTAATTCAGCATGATAAAAGCTCTGATGACGTTCGTCTTTCATCACTCATGATAGAGGAGACTATTCTTGATTATTTTTTTAACCAGGGGTTTATAGTTACTAATTCTCCTGCAATAAGTTTTAATGATTCTGCAAAGGATGGTTATTACGAAAAAAAAGCTGTGGCAGAAGCAAGAGAAGGGGGAATCCGGTACTTTATCCTGATAACGGCCGACTATGATGTTTCTGCATCAGCACGATCTGAAGCGAACGTTGTTGATAATATTGATTTTATAAGCTGGAAACTTACTGATATCCGCAGGGATGAAAGAGTTGCCGGCGGTAAAATTGATGCTTCCGGGATTAAAGCGAAAAACATGCAGACTGGTGTTTATAAATTGTCACAGAAAGTTGCTTCTGAAATTCATTCAGAAATAGGCAGGCAGTTATGAAAAAGATTCTATCATTGATTTTTACTTTATTTATAAGTTTTACTCTGATTTCAGCTGAGGGGGAGTTTACCTCCGGAAATGTTGTAATTGCCAGAAAGGGAGAACTTCCAGGAGGTCTTTTTGTCAAAGCTGCCGGTTATCTTCCGGGAGACAGCGTTGTACTTTCTAATCCTGAAACAGGAGAAAGTCTCAGCCTTCTTAATCTTGGAACTCTTGATGCTGCTGAAGGAACAGCACTTCTCGTAAGTCAGGAAGCAGCTGCAAAACTGGGGCTTGAACCTTCAGTTAAGCTGACTGTAAAACTTACAGGACGGAATGGAACTATTGATAAATCATCAACAGGTTCTGCTGTTCTTGAAAAGGCTTCTGCAGGAAATATTTCTCGTGAGACTGTATCAGAGCCGGAAAATACAGCTGAACCTGAAAGTGATGAACTTTCTTATGAAGTTGATAATGAAAACTCAGAAGATGATTTCATGAGCGTAAAAAATGCTGTTGAGCAGCCTTCCCCTGCTGATGAAATTGATACTCCTGTTTCTAATGTTCAGGAACCGGTTGAAAACGTTGAAGAAACTCCAGTAGAAGAAACTCCAGTAGAAGAAACTCCTGTGGAAGAAATTCCTGAGGAGACAGAACCGGAAACTACTGTTGAGGAAAGTTTTGAAGAGCCTGTTGTTGAGGAACCGTTTGAAGAAGAACTTCCTGAAGTTGAAGAAAATGTTCCTGAAAATGATACGGATTCAGAAGAAAGCCTTCCTGTAGAAGAGGAAAACTCAACGGAAGAAGAAGTTCCGGAAGAAATTCAGGAAGAAAAATTTGATGCTGATGAGCTTGAACCTGTGTCTGAAAATATAGTAGAGACTGCTCCTGCTGAAACTGAATCATCTTATGAACCGGAGACTGATGTAACTGAGGATGATGTTAATGATGAAGAAGAAGCTGTTTCTGAAGAGGCTTTTGAAGCTGATGAACTTGAACCTGTTGATGAGCCGGTAACAGAAAATCTTCCTGAAGAAAATGAGGGAATTCCTGAAAGTGATCTTGATGGAGAAAAGGTTTCTCCTGAAGAACCGGTAATTGTTCAACCGGAAGAAAATATCAGCTCTGAGCAGCCGGTAGAAGAAGATGTGTTTGTTGATGAACTTCCTGAGGATTTGACGGAAGATAATCCGGAGGAACCTGTTGCTGACTTTGGAGTAGAAGAAACAGAACCTTCTGAAGAGGATATTATTATAGTTCCAGTTGAAGAAGAAAATGTTGTTCCAGAAAACTCTGATGTTCCGGATAACGATCTTGATGGTGAAGAAGTAGCTTCTGTTGAACCTGTATTAAAAACAGTTGTTTCTGAAAACGACGGAGTTCCTGAGGATGATTCTGAGGGTGAAACAGTTGATAATGTAGAACCTGTTGTACCGGAAGAAACTTTGGATGAAGAACTAACTGTTGAAGAACCGTCTGTGGAAGAAGAGCCGGAAGATGATCTTCCTGGAGAAGAGGCAGTAGTTGAAGAGCCTGTAGCGGAGTATTTTGAAGATGATTCTGTTCCTGAAAATGAAGATGAGCCTGAAGCTGATCTTGCAGGAGAAACTGTTGCAGATGCAGAACCTGTTCTTCCTGCTGAACCTTCTGCTGAAGCAGAAGATGAGATCGAAGAACCTGTTGAAGAAGGCTCTTATGAGGGAATTATTCTTGTTCCGGCAGAAACTATCATTCCTGATGACAGCGGTGAACCGGAAAAAGATGAGGTCTATGTAGAGAAAACTGTTCAGCCTGAACCTGTTGCAGAAGAGAATGACATAATCCGGCGTTATACAGTAGAGGAAAGTGACCTTAAGAAAGGATATTATTATGTTCAGATTGCTACTATCAGTCAAAGGGAAAATCTTGAGATACTGGCAGTAAGATACAGTAAATATCCGCTGGTATTCGTAAAAACTTCTAAGGGAGCTTACCGTGTAATGGTTGGTCCTCTTACGATGGATGAATATGGAGCAGTTCTTGCTAAATTCAAATCCTTCGGTTACAGGGATGCTTTTGTAAAATCTGTGAAATAAATAATCTGAAAAAGACGGAAATCATATGTATAAGTGATTGAAGTGTACCAAAAAAAATTGGAGACAATTTTTGGAGGTACACTTTTTTTTTGTAAAAAACGGAAATTGTTAAAATCCGATCTTCTTTTTACATTGACTGTTATACGGTGTTTTTTTATATTTTTTTCATAATATTAAACAAGGGGAAATTTATGATCAGTGGCAGAAATTTTACCGTTACAGTTGCCAGAGGATTTGGTTCGGGCGGAAAAGAAATTGCATCCATGGTTGCTAAAGATTTAGGAATTCATTGTTATGAAAACCGTATTCTGACACTGGCATCTCAGTTAAGCGGTATCGACAGACAGCTTTTTGAAAATGTAAATGAGAAAATTCAGAAAAAAACAGGTTTTTCCCGCTTGCTGGAGCTTCTTCCTAAAAGAAAAATCCCTAAGCCGGAACTCCAGAAATTTGTTTCTAATGATCAGCTTTATGAATATGAGAAGCAGATTATTACGGAGATAAGTAAAACTGAAAGTTCTATAATCGTCGGAAAGGCAGCAGACTGGGTTCTTCGTGATTCAGACCGGGTTCTAAGCGTTTACATAGAAGCTCCGAGAGAGTTTTGCCGTCCACGTATTATGGAAAAACTTGGACTTTCTGCTGAGCAGGCAGACAGGGCAATAGAAGAAACTGATACTTATAGAGCTGAATATTATTCATATTATACTGGTGGAAATTATTGGACAAATCCTGTTAATTATGATCTGACGTTAAATTCACAGAAACTTGGTATTGACGGATGTGTTAAGATGATAAAGTTTGCCCTTATACAGAAGTTTCCTGATCTGAAAATTGAACTATAAAAAAATATACTTTACTTCTATAAATTGGAATAATTCGATATACTGCTCAGTATTGATTTAAATCGATTTTATGAGGCTTTTATGAGAAGTATTGTTGTTGATGGTAATAGTTTGACTATTGAAGACGTGTGTGATGTGGCAGAACAGAAAGTTCAGGTAAAGCTTCCGTCAGACAAAAAATTCTGGAATATAATTGAAAAATCAAGAAAATTTCTTATGGATTATATTTCAACCGGAGTTCCGACTTATGGTGTAACTACTGACTTTGGAGACTCCTGTGCAAATCAGATAAGTGTTGATAAAGCAGGTGAACTTCAGAGGGATATTGTTGCATATCACGGAATCGGACTTGGTAAAAAATTTGATGTTAAAACGGGAAGGGCAGTTGTTCTTACCCGTCTTAATATGAACGTAAAGGGAGGGCATTCTGCTATTCGTCCTGAACTTGCCAGAATGATGCTTGCTCTTCTTGAACATGATATTATTCCGGTTATTCCAGAACTTGGTTCTGTAGGTGCCAGTGGTGATCTTACTCCTTTAAGCTATCTTGCTGCTGTAATAATGGGTGACAGGGATGCTTATTATAAAGGAAAGATTGTTCCTGCAAAAAAAGCTCTTAAGGCAGAAGGCTTAGAACCGCTTCTTATTGAGGCAAAGGAAGGACTTGCCATAATGAACGGTACTGCAGTTATGACTGCGGTTGCGTCCCTTGCATGGAAAAAAGCTGAGCGTCTTGCAAATATATCTGATTTCTTAACAGCGGTTACTTCTGAGATTACAGGCGGTAAAGATACTCCTTTTGTTGATAAAGTCAGCCGTATTAAGAATCATTCCGGTCAGGTAGAATCTGCAGCCTATGTTTATAAAATTATAAAAGATTCAAAAAGAGTCTTTAAATATGAAGATTTTTTGAAAAATAAAATTGATTCTCTTAATGAAAAGAAATTCTTAAAACAGCAGAATAAGATTCAGGACAGATATTCCATACGCTGTGCTCCGCAAATTACCGGTGTTTATCGCGATACACTTGACGTTGCAAGAAAGTGGATTACTGAGGAACTGAATGCAGCCAGTGATAATCCTCTTGTAGATATTGAAGCCGGACGTCTTTATAACACAGGAAATTTTTACGGCGGGCATATTTGTGCAGCATGTGATTACATGAGGACTGCTCTTGCAAATATTAGTGATTTGAGTGATAAGCAGGCAGAGGTTATAATTGACGGAAAATTTAACGGTCTTACAGAAAACCTTATCCCGTATACTGCTGATGATGACCCTCGTGCAGGTCTTAGATTAGGGTTTAAGGCTGCTCAGATTACAATCAGCGCTATTCGCGGTGAAATAATGACTTATACGTTCCCTGTCAGTCTTACAAGTCATCCGACGGAAGCTCTTAATCAGGATAAAGTTTCTATGGGAACAATCAGTGCAAGAAAATTTGCAGAACAGATTGAACTTGTTTATCTTCAGTTTGCAACACATCTTCTTGCGGCTATGCAGGCAGTTGATCTGGCCGGTAAGGAGGATTTTTCTCCGTTTACAAGAAAGGTGTATGAGCAGGTTCGTGCAATAAGCAGATTTGTTAAGGATGACAGGCCTTTAGATAAAGATGCAGAAAAAGTGGCTGTCTGGTTAAAAGAGACTTCTTTGTTTGCATAAAGTTTTGGAGTTGTCAGGTATAAACCAAAGAGCCCCTTAAAATTGAACTCTTGCCGTTCAACTTTAAGGGGCTCTTCATGTTTTAAAATTCAATTGTGTTTTTAGTCCCTGCTTCTTCCAAAAATGCGAAGAAGGTTCAGGAATATGTTTATAAAATCAAGATACAGCTCAAGAGCACCGATAATTGCCAGCTTTTTGTATGCTTCTGAAGAATCAGCCCTCTGTGCAACTGCAAGCAGCTTTTGAGAATCATAGGCTGTAAGCCCTGTAAAAATAATTACAGTAACAAAAGAAAGGATAAGATCCAGTTTTGAAGGATCTCCGCCGCCAATTCTGGCTACAAGCATGTTTACAGCTCCAACTATAATGACTCCGATAAGCAGCATCATCAGATAGTGTCCGGCTCTGGCCAGGCTTTGCTTTGTTGTAAGTCCATATATGCTCATTACAAAAAACATAAGGGCTGTTGTGCCGAAACACATATAGATTGAAGTGATGTGGTAAAGCCAGAAAATTGAAGAGAGTGTTGCTCCGTTAAGTACTGAATAAAACACGAAAAGAAGTTTTGCAATGCCTGTTGATATACTTCTTATTGCGGCTGAAAGAATCATGACGACTGCGAGTTCTCCAACTGCAAGTGCAATGAAACCGAACCTGCTGTCCCATATAAGCTGCATTAAAGACAGGCTGTTTGCGCAGTACCATGCCGTCAGGGCACTAAGGGCCAGTGCAAATGCCATCCATAAATAGGTTTTTACCATAAATCGGCTTTTTTCACTCTCTGCAGGTTTAAAAAGCGAAACTGTATTATCCATAGTTGTTATACCTCCTGGTCGTTTTTTATTCCATTTTTAAAAAGAAAAAGATCTTTTAATTTTACGCTATAAGTTGAATCGAGAAGGGCACGCTCTGTCATACGGCTTGTGACAGGTAAAGTCAGCGAATAGGATGTTTCCTGGTAGTCAGGTGCCGTAACATCTATAGTAAAAGTAAAATTTTTTGTAATGCCTGGTTTTTCACTCTTTTCAGGTTCAGCCCAGAATGTAAAACTTCCTTCTGTTGATGCAAATGTGTTGCTTGGATTAGGCCATGTTACGTCCATCATATTAGCCTGACTGCCGTTCAGAAGCAGAAGGATTGTTGCATTTGTTACAGGTTCAAAGGTCTGTCCGTCAAAAACGTTTCCTACAAAAGTTGGAAAAACAAACAGACATGAAGGAGTATCATTTCCTCTTTTTATATTTGATGTGTGATATGGACGTTTTGCAGCATTGACAAGCCTCATACCTTCTATGGCAAGCTTGTCAATATCTGCAGAAAGCTGAGAGTCTTTAAGAAGACTTGTGTTGTGTGTAACGCCTCTTCCACTCACAACATAATGTGGCTGAATTCTGTTAAGAACGTAATTTATGGTGTCAAGACGGCAGTTTTGACAGTCACATGATACCCATGCGGAAATTTTTTCCGTCACCTGATCATAAAGTTCATTTACTCTGGATGCAACCTGTTCTTCCATTATGTTATGGACACTCAGCATTATGTAGGCCTCCGTTTTTACTGTCCGCCGTTTCTTGTGTAAGCGGCAAGCCCTCCGGCTTTTAGGATTTCACGGCTTCTCGGTGCAAGGTCATTTACGGCCTTTATTGTTGAACCGTTAAGCTTTATCTCAAATTCACATCCTGTAGAAAGTGCTTCTTCAATATTAGTAAGTTCAAGGATGTCTCCCTGATTTATTTTATCATAATCTGCAGAATTTACAAAGTTTAGCGGAATAATACCGTAGTTTATGAGATTTGCCTTATGGATTCTTGCGAAACTTTTTGTAAGAATCGCCCTTACTCCAAGGTACATAGGTCCAAGTGCTGCATGTTCACGGCTTGAACCCTGTCCGTAGTTTTCTCCTCCTACAACGATACAGTCTGCGAAATTTTCTTTTTCACTTCTTTCGTAGAAAGTTTCATCAAGCCTTGTAAGCGTAAATTTTGAGATTTCAGGAATGTTAGAACGAAGTGGAAGAACTTTAGCGCCTGCAGGCATGATATCGTCTGTGGAAACGTTATCTCCAGCCTTTAAGCGGACTGGAAGTGTAAGGCGTCCTGCATAGTCACGGCATTTTGGACACGGTTTGATGTTCGGACCACGGAGAATTTCAACTTTTGCAGCTTCTTCTTCGTTGAGAGGAGCTATGAGCATGCCTTTGTTTGTAGCGCAAGAAAGAATATTCTGTGATGAAAGACGGCTGTCCTGTCCGTCGAGCATTGAAACTCTCGTGCCTGTTGTGTATGCAGGATCTTCATAATCAAGAGTTTCTGCTTCTGTAAATACACCTGTAACTGCAGCCGCTGCTGCTGTTTCAGGGCTTACGAGATATACGTTTGCATCTGCAGTTCCGCTTCTTCCCTTGAAATTGCGGTTGAAGGTACGCAGTGTTACTCCCTCTGAGTTAGGTGCAAAGCCCTGTCCGATACAAGGACCACAGGCACTTTCAAGAATACGGAATCCTGCTTCTATAAGAGTTTCAAGAATTCCGGCTTTTGAAGCCATAAGAAGGGTAGTACGGCTTCCCGGTGCAATACCTGCTTCTACACCAGGTGCAATATGTTTTCCTTTGACGATTGCGGCAACGCTTTCAAGATCATCAAGAGATGAATTTGTACATGAGCCGATGACTACCTGAGTTACTTTCTTTCCTGAAAGTGATTTTATGGTATTGATTACATCAGGATTGTGAGGACATGCAGCTAAAGCTCCCAGTTCATCAAGATTAATTTCGATGAGTTTATCGTACTGTGCTCCTTCATCAGCTTTTAATTCTGTCCAGTCAGCCCCTCTTCCCATTGATTCAAGGAATTTTTTTGTCTTGCTGTCTGAAGGAAATACTGAAGTAGTTGCTCCAAGCTCGGCACCCATATTTGTAATTGTTGCGCGCTGCGGTACGGTAAGGCTTTCTACGCCTTCTCCGAAGTATTCGTAAATTGCAAGGGTTCCGCCTTTTACGGTTTCACGGCGAAGGACTTCAAGAATGATATCCTTTGCACCTACGCCCTTACGTAATTTTCCCGTAAGTTTTACTCCAAAAATCTTAGGCATGGCAAGGTGGAATGCTCCTCCTCCCATAGCGACTGCAACATCAAGACCTCCGGCTCCGATGGCAATCATTCCGATACCGCCTCCTGTAGGAGTGTGGCTGTCTGATCCCAGTAAAGTTTTTCCAGGTTTTCCAAAAGTTTCGATGTGAACCTGATGACAGATACCGTTTCCCGGTCTTGAGAAATACAGACCGTATTTTGCGGCAATGGACTGAAGGTATCTGTGGTCATCCATGTTCTTAAAGTCAGTCTGAAGGGTATTATGGTCAATATAGGAAACGGAAAGCTCAGTTTTAACGCGTGGAACACCTATTGTCTCAAACTGAAGATAGGTCATTGTTCCCGTTGCATCCTGAGTAAGAGTCTGGTCGATTTTTATAGCTATATCTTTGCCTCTTTCTATTGGTGCACCTTTTTTCCATTCTACTTCGCAGGATACGATATGATTCTGTAAGATTTTTTCTGCAAGCGTTAAAGCCATTGAATTCTCCTTAATATTAAATAAACAGTCCCCGACAGTATAAATTTTCATTGAGAGAGTTTCAATAGTTGAATTTTACAATTGACTGGTTTTACTTTCTGTGGTGCCGATAAATACAAAAATCTCTTTATATTATTGAAGTTTTTTTATATAATGGATGCGTGAAAAAAGAAAAAGTTTTCTTCTGCTTTGTATTCTTAACGCTTGCTTTGTTTTATTCATGTTCAAGTCCTGAGTCTCAGTTTGATCGTGAAAAACAGACGCTTAGAAGTACGGCGGATGAATATGACGGAAAAATAGAGTGGACAGAGAATCTGGAGGAAAAGGATTTGTCAAAACCGGGACAGCCGGAGAAAATGGCAGCCAATGTAAAGGCCTCTGTTCAGAGTGTCATACTTTCCTCTGAAAAAACAGAGACTGTTTATCCCTGTATTGAAGGCTTTGCTTCCCTGTATCTTGGGAATGCCGAGCCGGAATGCATCTCGATAGTAAGAAAATTTACAGAAAACCTTATTAATGATAGTGAGAATATTTCTCTGATGTTTTCAGGAAGGGAATATGAACTTGCTGTATTTTTATATAATTACAGGAATATTCTTTCAGATCAGAAAGCATCTGAAGTTATTTTAGGCAATCCCTTTGTGTCAGAGGATCAGGTTCAGTTTCCTGTAAGGGTTTATTTGAAAAGCTCCATTACTAATTATGAACTTAAGCCTCATATTGATTTTTTTGTATATCTTTCAAAAAGTGAAAACGAATGGAAGATAATCCGTTTTGATTTTTTTTAAGCGTACAGAAGGTAAAGGTGGATTTATGACGGACGAAAAGGAACTTACGCAGATTGAAAGGGAACTTGTCCTGCAGTATTTGAGGGACGATAATGTTCCCCTTACTATAACGCTTGAAGAGAAACCTGATCAGACGGAAGCAGATGTGACTGATAACCGGATGGACAGTATTGATTATGAAAAGCGGGTGCCTGCAAGCGCTGTTTTTCCTGTAGCCATAAAAAGCCGGCAGATTGAAGTATTAAATCAGGGAATAATCCTTCTGAAAAATGCAGGACGTCTGGTTCAGCCGTTTATTGGAAAGAGCGTCAGAGTTCAGTTTTATTTTAATCATGTAGGACTTTATTTTATTTCTACAGTAAAAGAATATTCAATGGGTTTTGCCGTTGTCATACCTCCTTCCATAAAGAGGGTGAAGGATTCTTTTAAGACCAATGATTTTGAAGTGTCTGCCGTTTTATCATTTGATTCCGTAAATCATGTCTGCAGACCGCTGTATGGCTTTAATCTTTTTTCACAGCCGAAGTGGTCTGAAATCGAGATTGAAAAACAGCATCATGCAAAGTTCCTTCTGGAAAAGTTTATTACTCAGGGAAAGCAGTCTGCTGTTATACTGGGTAACGGACTTCACCTGATAAGTATCGTCAGGTATCTGACAAGAACTTCTGTTCCGGAAAATGAATCTGTTGAAGGACTGGTAAAACCTCTGGACATAATTTACATTGATGATAAGCGCTTTGTCTGTGCTGCGGAGAATCAGGATGAACTTGAAGTAAACCAGCATTATACTCTTGAACTTTCTTTTGTCCTTGCTTCCGGAGGTCCTGTAAAAAGATCTGTACGGGTTAACAGTATAGTGGAAGGAGTGTTTGCAGACGAAGACAATGGTCTGCGGAAGTGCTGGAGCTGCAGGTATGAAAATATTCAGAATGAAGATGTGCGGTTTCTTTATGAACGTATATCAGGAAAAAAATTTGCAGGCTGATTTTATACTTTTTCTTCCGGTTCTGAACTGTCATTTTTTTTCTTTGCTGTTTTTATTTCTCCTAAAAGAGCTGCAACAGGTCTTAGAGGTTCAAAATTTTCACAGGCAATTTTGATTATAACAAGCAGGGGTACAGCGAGAATCATTCCTATAAATCCCCATACATAACTCCATATGGAAAGGCTTATGAGAATGAAGAAAGGGGATATTCCGAGATCGGAGCCTTCCCATTTTGGTTCGATTATGTTGCCAAGTACAAAATTTATAAGCAGGACACTGGCTGCAATAAAAATTATTTTTCCCCATTCAGGAAAGTACTGCATGACTGTAAATGCTGTTGTAAGCGCCCATGAAAGAATTGAGCCGAATGTAGGAATGAAATTTAATATAAAAGCAATAAATCCCCATACAATAGGGAAGTCGATGCCGGCAATATATGAACAGAAGAATACAAGGATTCCTGTAAAGAGTGAAATCAGAAATTTAATCGAAATATAGTGCGTTACTTCTTTTATTATTCTGTCTGTAATTTCCACCGCTTTTACACCGTGGGATTTTGTACTGAATGCAGTCAGTATTTTTTCATGGAAAGTGCTCATTTCAAGAAGAAGGAACAGTGTAAGAAGTATAAGCAGAAATATAAGTCTTGCCGTACTTATTATATAGTTGCTTACTGATATTGCAGCTGTCTGTACGTATGAACGGAGATTAAGTGAATTCCATAGATTAATGAATACTGAATGATCTTCATCAATCTTAAAATTAAAGATATGTGCTGTCGTTTTATAAAGCTTTAGAAATCGTTCTTCGTATTTTGGAAAGGTGTTGCCGATATTTTTGAAACTTGTAACCAGAATATTTCCTAAAAGAAAGAGGGTAATGAACATAACCAGCATGATTGCAATTACACTTACTGCCCATGGTATTTTGAATTTTTCGTTAAGTTTTTTTATCAGCGGAAAGAAAACAAAGGAAATCATTACCGCAATGCACACAGGCATTGAAAATGAAGCCGTTACTTTGAGTACTTCCAGAAGGAATATAAATGTCAGCAGCAGAAGAATAAGGAAAATGCCCTTTTGATAGTTATATTCCTTCACTGGAAATCTCCTTTTTATTTTTTTGTTTTATAAACTGGTGATACTACATTTGTCTTTGGACCGATTTTGTCAAATCCGCAGAAAGGAACAAGCGCTTCCGGAATAGTAACAGAACCATCTTCATTCTGATAGTTTTCGATAATGGCAAGCATTGCTCTTCCGACTGCAATTGCCGTTCCGTTAAGCATATGAACGTACTTGTTTTTTCCGTCATCATCATGGTATTTAACGTTAAGGCGGCGGGCCTGATAGTCAGTACAGTTTGATGTGGATGTTACTTCTCCATAATCTCCGTCAGGATGTTCTGCATCTGAACGGCCAGGCATCCATGCTTCAAGATCCCATTTTCTGTATGCTGGTGCTCCAAGATCACCTGTGCAGGTATCAACTACACGGAACGGAAGACCAAGTCCTGTAAAGATTTCTTCCTCAATGAGACGAAGTTTTTCATGAAGTGCATCGCTCTGTTCAGGAAGTGCGTATACGAACATTTCTACTTTGTCGAACTGATGTACTCTGTAAAGTCCTTTTGAGAAATGTCCTGCAGCACCGGCTTCACGGCGGAAACAGTGAGAAAGACCGCAGTACATAAGCGGAAGGGCATTCTTATCGAGAATTTCTCCTGAATGGAAGCCTCCTAATGTAATTTCTGCAGTAGCAACGAGACAGGTTCCTTCCTCTTCAATGGAATATACGTTGCTTTCGTTTCCTCTAGGATTAAATCCTATACCTTTAAGTATTTCTTCTTTTGCAACATCAGGTGTAATGAATGTTGTAAAACCGTGTTTGCGGAGAATGTTAAGTGCGTACATAATCAGAGCCTGTTCAAGGAAAACAGCCTCGTTTTTAAGGTAATAAAATTTAGGACCAGAAACTTTTGTTCCTCTGTCAAAGTCAATTATGTCAAGTTCTTCACCTAAAGTAACATGATCTTTAGGCTGGAAATCAAATTTTCTAGGAGTTCCTACCTTTTTTACTTCAAGGTTTTCAGTATCGACTTTTCCTACCGGAACATCAGGATGTGCCATGTTCGGAATCTGCCTTGCAGCTTCATCAAGTTCTTCTTCAGTTTTGTTAAGCTTAGCTTCAATTTCGCTGATTTTGTCTTTAAGGGCTTTTCCTTCTTCTACATATTTTGCCCTTGTATCTGCATCGAGCTTCTGTTTCATGGAAGCAGCATTTGCGTTTCGTTTCTGCTGAAGGGACTGAAGTTCTGTAGTGAGGGCAGTGCGTTCATCATAAAGTTTTACAACAATATCTGCGTCTGCAGACATGTTCCTGTCTGAAATATTCTTTTTTACAGCCTCAAGGTTGTCTTTAATGAATTTGTAATCTAACATTATCGTTTCCTTGTCTAATTAATGTTTTGTTCTGAATCTTATCTACTATAGTGAAATTACACTTTCTACTCAAGTTCGTAAGTTACTGTGACCTCTGCGTGAGTTGCAGATTTTCCGGGTGTTACGCTTGTTGTATAGGATTCTGCTGTTTTCATGTCAGCCTGAGCAGCTGAGTATTCTGAATAAATGTATTCAGTTTTGATTGTCTGTACTTTTCCAAGTTTTGCAGCACTTGCAGCTGCAAGAGATTTTGCTTTTGATTCTGCATTTTTAATGGCAAGAACTTCAGCTTCTTTTTTTGCCTTTTCAGTCTGTGATGCATAGAATCCCAGGGAAGAAAACTGGTTTGCACCATTTTTTACGCAGAGATCGATGATTTCCCCTGTTCTTGAAATATCCCGTACGGTAACAATAATGCTGTTGCTTACTGTATAGGCTCCGTAGTTAACTCTTGTGGGAGATGGATTTGCATCCTGCTGAACTGAATAGTTTGAAGTTGCAATGTCACTTTTTAATAATCCTGCTTTTGAAAGGGCTTCATTCACCTGTGTACTTTTTGCTGCATTATCACTGACTGCTTTGTTTATGTCGTAGTTGCGGGTAACGATTGAAAATATGATTTTTGCCGTATCGTTTTCAACAAAAATACTGCCCTGTCCGGAAACTGTTATAGTGCGGAGAGGTTTTGCTGCTTCCTGTTTTACCGTGCAGGAGGAGAGCAGGAATGCCGCTGTAATAATAGTTACATAAATGAAATAGTTTTTTTTCATGTTTATTTCTCCATATAATTTTTAATTTTTTATCTGATGTTAAAATAAAATCTCTTGAGGTAAGTCATCCTTTCGTAGGCTTTTGTCCAGTTTATGCTTTGCGGATAGTCCCGTACTATTGTTTCATAGGTTTCAAGTGCGTTTTTTAAGTTTCTTACGGAGGAGTTTGATTCATATGTCTGGGCCTGAAGAAACAGACCGCTGTCAATTTTTTCTGTTGACTTGTCAAAAAAAGCATCAAGGTAATTTAATGTTTTTTCGTATTCACCGTTATCAAAAGCAGCCTGAGCTTTTTCAAGCAGTTCATCTGCTGACAGTCCATCAGTTATGGTTTCATTTTTACTCTCAGCGGAAGTGCTGTCTGGTTTTTCAGAAGTCTCAGTTCTTGAACTTTTTTTTGTAGAAACGGCTGAATCTGTTGAATCTGTATTTTGTATTACTGTTGCAATATTGCTGTCGTTTTTTCTTTCGTTCCGCACAGAAGTGTCAGAAGCTGTTTTTGTGTTTTCAGTTTTGTTTCCTGTTTCATCGGGACCGTATGGTGTTATGTCGATTGAAGATGATTCTACAGTTTCGGAAATTTCAGGGTATTCAGGAACTGTATTGTGACTGTTATGCTTTCTGTTTTTTGGAGCCGGGGGTACGGCAGTTTCATAATCAGGTGCTGTAACCCGGCTTTCTTTATTGTCTGTTCCTGAAACTGTGACTTCAAGATAATCATCTATGAATTCGTCTGTAAGTGCATCATTTTTGTAAAAGTGAAGCAGGGTTGTACCTTCATCTCGAGCCCTGAGGGTAAAGGAAGTGTTTCCGGAATTTCTTTTTCTTCCGAAATAACGCATCATTGACGTGTCATCTGTTTCTCCAAGATAAACCCATCCTGAACCCGGATATTTGATTTCAAGATACTGATTCTTTTTTATCGTTACGCTTCTTGACGGTACGGGTATACTGATTTCTTCTTCATCTTCTGATTCTGTTTCTGCGGTTTCTGTATCAGAAGTATTATTTTCTTCCTGATTTTCCAGTGTTTCTTCCCGGCTTTCTGTTTCCGTATATTCAGTTTCATCCTGTTTTTCTTCAGGAAAACCGTCATCGTCCGTTGCATTTTCCTCTGAAGTATCATTGTCTTCTTCAGTGTTGTCTGTTAGAGGTGCAGAAGAGTCCTGATCTGTAGAGAAATCTTCTCCTTCAAAAGGATCTGCCTCCAGATATGGATTTGAATAATTTTCATCATTTTCTTTTGGAAAATATTTTTTATAGTAGGTTTCTCCAGGTTCGTATGTAGTACTGCCTTCTGAAGCTTCTTCTGCCGCCCCGGTGTCTTCTGAAGAATCAGTGTTTTCGAGGACGGTTTTATCACTCATGTAAAAACCTTCTTCGTCGTCGATAGGTTCAAGATTTGAACTTTCTACGGCAGATTCTGTTTCAGATTCAAAGATTGCAGGTTCTTCTATTGGTGCGGTAAAATCTACCTGAAGGTTTTCAGCCTCAGCGTCATCTTGAAGTTCCTGTACAGGTTCCGGCTGTGGTTCAGGATCTCCGGCACAGGAAATCATTGATGCAGAAAAAAATATTAATAGTGCAATTTTTGTGAAAGTGAATTTTTTCATGGTGCGGCTCCTAGAATTTTATTTACTTTCTGTCGGTTTGCTTCACTCAAAGACTCGACCCACCTGCTGTCAGGAACTGTGAACCATTTGTCGGTTTCTTCTTCCGTCCACTTTTCTTTTTCATCCCTGGAAAAATAATAATCTTCAATAACAGGTTTTTCATCAGGAACAAAAAACGAATCGGTCTGAATAAAGTCATTCTGCTGTTTTATATCAGATTTTTTCAGAGGTTTTGGAAGATGTGCTGTTTCATAAAGAACAATTACAAGAGCTACTGCCACAAACGCTGTTAGCGTAAAAATAATCGTGAGGGTAAGCTTTGAATTGTTCCTTATAAAATCACCGAAACGCCGGCGTAAATTATCCAGTACTTCCATAGTGCAGTCTTTTTAGGACTTGTCGTTCTCCTTTTCAGAAACTGAACCTTCTTCTTCTGTATCTGTGCTGCAGTCAGAATGTTCCGGCTCTTTTTCTTCTTTCTTTATTTTGAGTGTTCCGTCCGGATTATGTTCACGTCTTGGTGGTCTTGGCGGAATGACGATTCCCTGTTCCGGCTCAACATCTTCTTCTACGAAGTTGTCCGCCTCATCAAATTTAGCCCTTCCGTTAATCATGTCTTCATCAAGAGGAATCTGAACAACCTTTGTAATGCCGCTTTCTGCCATGCTTACACCGATCATGCTTGAAGCTGCAACTACAGTTTTTCTGTTATGAGTAATGACAATATACTGGCTTACGTTTGCAAAGGTCCTCAATGTATTTACGAAACTGGAAACGTTTCTGTCATCGAGGGCCGCATCAATTTCGTCCAGAAGACAGAATGGACTTGGTCTGACCTGATAGGTTGCAAACAGAAGTGCAACTGCGGTCATTGTCTTTTCACCTCCGGAAAGAAGACTGATGTTTTCAAGTTTTTTTCCAGGCGGCTGTGCATATATATCGATTCCGGATGTAAGAACGTTCGTCGGATCACTGAGCCTGAGTTCTGCTCTTCCTCCGTTAAAAAGCCGTCTGAACATATTATGAAAGTTTCTGCGGATTTTGTTGTAAGTATCCAGAAACATTTCACTGGATTTAGTACAGATTTCTTCACTTACGCGAATAAGGTCTTCCAGTGTTTTCTGTGTATCATCATAGTTTGCCTGCTGCCTTTCATAACGCTCTTTTTCTTCCGCAAACTGTTCTACAGCCATGAGGTTTACCTGTCCGAGATCCTGAATTTTCTGTTTTGTCTGGGCAAGTTTTTCCTTTAGCTGAACTGAAGAAGCTGTAATCGTATACATTCTTTCTTCAAATTCCATGAGGTTTCTGGAATGTACGTCCTGAAAGTTCTGCTTTACATTACGGATTTCCGTATCACTTTGAGCTAATCTTACAGTAAGTTCCTCAAGACGGGCCTGGTATTTTTTCTGCTCTTCCTGCTTTTTGCGGATTATGTCGTCCTTTCCGTTTACCTTTGAATTGCATTCAGCAATCTGCTTATCAAGGTCAGAAAGTTCCTTTGTGAGCTGCTCACCCTTGTACTGAAGTTCGGCAATCTGGCTTTCAAGATCTTCTATCTGTTCCGAAAGTTCTTCCTTCTTTTTCTGTTCATGCATAAGGGAAGTTTCATTTTCCTGCATGGTTGCTTTTTCCTGAACAAGGTAGCGGTTTGTCTGGCTGATCTGCTGTTTTATTGATACTACAAGCTGATTGATGGTTGCCTGATTCGTACGCAGGTCGCTAAGGGTTTCCCTATATTCCGAGATTTTTTTATTAAGCTCAGCATTAACTTTAGTAAGTTCCTCGCTTTCCTTCTTTATGGAATCTATTTTTGCAAGGTTTTCCTGAATAAGCTGGTCGATGCTTCTTTTCTTTGTGATTATACCTTCCGGACTTAAGAATTCATCGATAAACTGAGGTGTAGTCTTTGTGTAGTTTTCAATGGATGCAGAAAGTTCATCAAACATTGTAAGCAGGTCTTTGAATGCTGCTACGGCATCTGTGACAATCTTAAGAGAGTCTTTTTCTGTATGATGGGGCAGGGAAGCAAAATCATTGAAAATGTTTGAACGTCCTGTTGCAAAAATCTTAATTTTTTCAAGAAGAATCGTAAGTTCTTCCTTTGCTTTTTTATTTGATGCGGAAGAGTAGCCTGCGTCCCTGAGTTTTGCATCAAGTTTTGTAACGATATCTTCGGTGATGGCTTCAAGATCTTTCTGAAGCAGGGCACGTTCGTTGTCGAGATTATGAATTTTTCCAGAATTTGTTCCTATTATTTTTGTGTTCTCATCAATCTGGCTTGATGAAAGATTTATGTTGGAAACAAAACTATCGATATTCTTGCTTATATCTGCAAGCTGCTTGTCTTTTGCGTGAAGATCAGAATTATGATAATCAATTTCATCATTGAAATCGTCAATCCTCATCTGATTGTTTTTAATTTTGCTTTCAATCTGAGAAATTGTAATGCCTATATCTCGCTCGTCATTTCTATACTTTGAAACAAGTGTATTGAGGCCGCTCTGATCTCTGGCAATTTTTATCTGCTCCATCTGTTTTTTGTTCTGAATGTCCTGAAGCTGTTCAAGCTTATCATTATTTTCATTGATGGAACGGAAAATTTCTTCTATTTCTTTTGCTGCTTCATTGCGTTTTTTTTCTGCTTCCTTTCTTTCTTCTTCGTGACGGGATTTATTTACCGTAAAGTCTTTGAGTTTAAGGAGCTGTATATCAAGTTCATAGTTGAATTTTTCGTCCTGAAGTTTCCTGTATCTGGAAGTTTTTTCCGACTGAACTTTAAGAGTTTCATAACTTCTTTTTGTTTCTGCCAGTGCATGGTCAATCTGTGCAAGGTTTGCTCTTGTTTTTTCCAGATCCCTCTCTGCTTCCTGAATCTGGGCCTTGCTTCTGGAGATTCCCGCAGCTTCCTCAAAAAGGTAACGCCTGTCTTCCGGTTTGCTTGAAAGAATCTGGTCGATTTTTCCCTGTTCCATTACTGAGTAAGCAGCTTTTCCGACGCCTGTATCAAGAAAAAGTTTTCTGATTGCAGTTGCACTTACTTCGTTTCCGTTTATGAAATAGTGATTTTCTACTGAATCATCTTTTTTTGTTCTGTAAATTCGTCTTTTTATTGCAATTTCTTCATCAGCAAGGGGCAGAAGTCCGTTTTCATTTGCAATTGTAAGAGTAACTTCTGCCATGTTAAGAGCCGGCCTTGTTTCTGTTCCGTTGAATATTACGCTGTTCATTGAGTCGGCACGGAGATTTTTTGATTTATTTTCTGCAAGAACCCATTTAATTGCGTCAACTACATTACTTTTTCCACATCCATTCGGTCCCAGTAACGCAGTAATACCGTCAGGGAAGTTGATTTTTGTCCTGTCTGCAAAAGACTTGAACCCGAATATTTCCAGACTTTTTAAAAACACGGTTGTCCTCTTAAAATTATAGTTTTTCTTAAATTCCGTAAAAGTTTTAGAATTATAATGATTTTTGCCTTTAATGTCAGCAAAATCAGCTATTTTTATTCTGCATCTTCCGGCTTCAGAAGTTTTCCGCCGTAAAGGATTTTAGGATAGACTTTTAGATGAAGCTTTTTTTCCAGTGCCGCATAACGGTGCATTTCAACCTCATCTCCAATTACACAGTTTATTCCTGTTTTTCCTGCACGGGCCGTACGTCCTGCCCGATGGATAAAAAAGTCGTCATTTTCAGGAAGATCCATCTGTATTACATGCGTTATATCGGGAATGTCCAGTCCTCTTGAAGCAAGATCCGTTGTTATGAGAATCTTGAGTTTTCCGCTTTTGAATCTGTCTATTACCGTTTTTCTTTCTTTTTTGTCGCTGTGACGGCATAGTCCCTCACATTCAATTTTTCTGAATTTCAACTTTGAAGCGATGTTTTCTACCTGGTCTGTCTTCGAAGTAAATACGATTAGTTTTTCAGGTTTTACTGCGTTTATATAACTTCTCAGGGTGTCTATTTTGTCCCTGCGTTCTGAAAATAAGGCCTGGTGTTCAATGCGTTTCTGTAAAACATCTTCTTTTGGAAGTTCTACAAGTATCATTGATGAACCTTCAATGCCTGCTTCCGTTCTCATTTTTTCCAGGGTTTTTCTTGTAAATTCACTTACCGTAGCAGAATTTCCAATGAGCTGGACTGATTTTGGAAGTCTCTCCATAAGTGCAATGGTTTCATCTCTGAGTTCCGGGCTTAAAAGCCGGTCTGCTTCATCGAGTACGAGGACGTCAACGGCATCAGCTTTCAGTTTTTTTAAGTGAATCAGTTCCAGAAGCCTTGCACTTCCGCCTATAACGGCAACAGGTTTTTCTTTAAGCATTTCTATCTGTCTGGATACAGGGGCTCCGCCTATGCACAGAATGCATTTAAGGGAAGAAAGTTTCTGAAATTGAATTTTTATCTGGCTGGCGAGTTCATATGTAGGAGAAGCAATCAGCAGTTTGACTTCTTTTTTAGGATTATCCAGTTTTAAGAGCCTTTCAACAAGCGGAATAAGATATGCAAAAGTTTTGCCTGTTCCTGTTTCACTCTGGAACAGAATGTTTTCTCTTTGAGAAATAAGGGGAATTACTTTCTGCTGTACGGGAGTCGGTGAAGTTATGCCGTTTTTATTAAGGTTTTCTACTGTTTCTTTTGATAAATCTTCAAATACACTGTTCATGTTTCAAACTATAGCATATTTTCAGCTCTTTGTGGTATAATTTGCGCCATTATGAAGATTGGAATTGATACTTTTGGCTGCGATCACGGACGCTCGGGCTTAGGCTCTTATCTTATTTCTATGTGCAGGCAGCTGAGCATTGATTATCAGGATATTCAGTTTGAACTTTTTGGTTCTGAAATAGACAGATATACATATGTTTCTCCTGAAACCGAGAAAAATCCAAACCTTACTTTTAAAAGTGTCAATATACTGGAAGGGGTAACGCCTGAACTTTTATGGCATAAGTTTCAGTTTAATTCCTTTGCAAAAAAACAGAAGTATGATGCCGTTATTTTTCCGGCAGGCGCAAGAATCATACCGTCTAATTTTTCCGTTCCTTCCATTGCCATAATCAGTGACATGGTCAGCAGTGTTTTTGATAAGACAAAAAATGCATTTCTCCGGCGTCAGATTGTAAAGGGGCTTTCCCGGGCAGACTGCGTTATTGCAGCCAGTGATTTTATAAGGAATGACCTGCTTTCTTCAGGAATAACACCGAATCGTGTTGAGGTTGTTCATAATGGCATTGATCACAGTATTTTTTATCCGCAGGAAAATCTTGGAATTGAAAATGATGTAGTTGATATAAAGCCATTTGCAATAAAAAAACCGTATATAATTTATGCCAGCCGCATGCAGCGCGAAGAAAAAAAGCATGTGGAACTGATTAAGGCTTTTACGCTCTTTAAGGAAAGAACAGGACTTCCTCACAGACTTGTTATTTCTGGAAGTGAAGGTCCGTACAGTGATTTTGTTCACAGGGCAGCTTTTACTTCGTCAGCAGCAAGTGATATTTTTATAACCGGATATTTTCCTCATGAAGGATTTCCTGAACTTTACCGGGGTGCAGAAATATGTGCTTTTCCTTCAATGAATGAAGGAGTAGGGCTTCCTGTTCTTGAAGCGATGGCTACGGGAATTCCGGTAACCTGTTCTTCATCTGGAGCCCTGAAGGAAATTGCCGGAAATAATGCACTGTTTTTTGACAGTAACAATGTTGAGGAAATTTCTTATTGTCTTGAGCGTCTTGCAGTTGATTCGGAACTCAGGGCTAAACTTGTTGCCAGTGGGCTTGAATGGACTAAAAATTTTAAATGGGAAAAAACCGCTGCAAAAACCATGGAAGTGGTTCTGTCTGTAATAAAAAGACAGTAAGCGATAAAAAAAACTGCATTATGCCTATAGTCTGGCAATAATGCAGTTTTTTTATTTTTGAACTCAGGCTGTCTTTTCTTCGATCAGGAGAGTTTTCGGGTCAGGGATACATTTCTGATTTACGATGTCTCTGGTTATTACAAGTTTCTTTTTTCCCTTGACGCTCGGTACTTCGAACATTATGTCAAGAAGTATTTTTTCAACAATAGCCCTCAGTCCTCTGGCTCCTGTTTTATTCTTTATTGCAATTTCTGCAAGTTCTTCTATTGACTCGTCGTTGAAACTGAGATCAACGTCATCTATTGCAAGGCTGGCCTGGAACTGTTTCGTGATTGCATTTTTAGGTTCTGTAAGAATCCTCTTGAGATCAGCCTTGTCAAGTTCCTTAAGTGCACAGGTAATAGGAAGACGACCGATAAGTTCAGGAATGATTCCGAATTTTACGAGATCGTCAGATGTAACCTGATTAAGAAGTTCCATTCTTTCTGCTTCAGTTCTTCTTGTTCCTTCTGCACCGAATCCGATTGAACTGGTAGAGAGGCGTTTTTCAATTATTTTATCCAGATCAACAAAAGCTCCACCACAGATGAAGAGAATATTTGTTGTATCAATATGGATCATGTCCTGATTAGGATGTTTTCTTCCACCCTGAGGAGGAACGGAAGCTACTGTACCTTCAAGAATTTTCAGGAGTGCCTGCTGTACGCCTTCTCCGGAAACATCCCGTGTTATTGAAGTATTTTCGCTTTTTCTTGCAATTTTATCTATTTCATCGATAAAAATTATGCCTCTTTCTGCTGCCTTTTCATCCTGTCCGGCTGCGTTATAAAGCTTTAAAAGGACGTTTTCTACGTCTTCGCCTACGTAACCGGCTTCTGTAAGCGTGGTTGCATCAGCTATTGCAAAGGGAACATTAAGTTTCTGGGCAAGCGTTTTTGCAAGAAGGGTTTTTCCTGAGCCTGTAGGTCCGAGAAGAAGGACATTTGATTTTTCAATCTTAATGTTTTCTCCTGTTTTTGAGAGCCTGTCTCCTGAAAGCTGTTTATAGTGATTGTATACGGCTACAGAAAGAACTTTTTTTGCATAGTCCTGTCCGATTACATATTGATCAAGATATTCCTTGAATTCTTTTGGAGTAGGGATGTCCTCCATATTGATAGGAGCAATGGAATGTTCCTGATCATCAAGAACGTCACGACACGCATCTACACAGAATTCACAGATGTATACGTCAGGAATTGCCGGTGATTGAACGACTCTTCTTGAACTGTCCGCAGGTTTTCCGCAGTATGCGCAGATCTTTGCGTCTCCTTTACCAAAACGTGCCATTATTTATTTTCTCCTTTTTTAGAAGCTTTTGTAGAAATGAGAATGTCATCGATAATGCCGTAGTCTTTTGCCTCTTCAGCACTCATGAAAAAGTCTCTTTCCATGTCATGAGCAAGTTCTTCTTCTGATTTTCCTGTCTGCTGGGCAAGGTATTTTATGCTGAGTTTTTTTAATCTGATGATTTCTTTTGCACGGATTGCAATATCACTTTCCTGACCTTCGGCTCCGCCTCTAGGCTGATGAATCATTACGCGGCTGGACGGAAGTGCATGTCTTTTTCCAGGTGTTCCTCCTGCAAGAAGGATTGCTCCCATGCTTGCTGCCTGACCCATGCAGATAGTCTGAATGTCGCATTTTACGTACTGCATAGTGTCATAAATTGCAAGCCCGGCTGTTACAGAGCCCCCGGGGCTGTTAATGTACATGTTTATATCTTTGTCAGGATTTTCACTTTCAAGATAAAGAAGCTGGGCAACAATTAAGTCGGCTGTTTCATCCCTGATTTCTCCATCAACGAAGATAATGCGGTCTTTCAAGAGTCTTGAGTATAAGTCATAAGCCCGTTCGCTGTTTCCGCTTCGTTCCATAACTGTAGGAACCAGTGTGTTCATGTATTCGTTCATGTAAACTCCCGTGATTTTTAAACCTGTTTTATTAGATTTAATGTTTTTATACTTAATAATATAAACAAAAAAAACGGAATGCGACAACACTCCGTTTTCACAAAATTATATTTTACTTTATCTTTCGTTCTTGAAAAGATCAGCAAAAGTCATTTTGTCGCCTTTTTCTACCTTTACTTCTTTGTAAAGTTCATCAAAAAGCTTGTTTTCTTTCGTATCATCGATAAGGTATTCCTTAGTTTTAGGATCCTTATAGTGATCTTTTACTTCTTCAACAGTCATTCCGTTTTCAGAAGCAATTTTTTCGTACTGAGCCTCGATTTCTTCCGGTGTAACGGAAATATTCTTTTCGCGAAGGAGTGTGTCTACGATAAGACGGCTCTTAAGCATTTTTTCGCTGTTGCCTGTCCACTGGTCAAGCATTGCGTCTTTTGACTGGCCGCTTGCAACAACCATCTTTTCAAGCTGTTCCGGTGATGTCCTGAACTGCTGTGCCATCATGTTCCAGCGGCTTTCTTTTTCTGCTGCAACCATTGAAGCAGGAAGTTCGATAGGATTCTTTTCTACGAGCTGGTCAAGAAGACTCTGGTTTTTGATTTCTGCAATTTTTCTGTTCTTTGCAGTTTCAAGATTCAGCATTATGTCTTTTTTAAGATCCTCAAGAGTCTTGAATTTTTCATTAACATCCTGAGCAAGATCGTCATCAAGTTCTGGAAGGTTGCGTACTTTTACAGCTTTAACTGTTACACTGATTTTCTTAGTTTTTCCGGCAAGGTCTTTATCTGCATCATCTGCTGCAAAGGTTTTTGAGAATTCTTTTGTATCATTCTTCTTCATGCCGAGGATTTCATCATCAAATTTGTAGATATTCTCGCCGCTTCCAACTGTAAATACGAAGTCCTGTCTTTCGCTGCCTTCAACTGTTGAACCGTCTTCGTTGAGTTCCTTGTAATCTACAGTTACAATATTTTCTTTTTCTACAGGGTCACCGTCTTTTTTGTCGATAACCATTGCATTGCGTTCCTGAATGGCTTTGAGTTCATTGTTAAGTTCTTCGTCGCCAACTTTAACCTGTGGTTCCTTTACAGTGATTCCTTTGAAGTTAGTAACTTCTACTTTTGGGAATACATCGTAAATTACTGTGTATGTAAGATCTTTTGATGAATCAAATTCTGGCATCTTGTCGTTCTCAAGACGCGGCTGACTGTAAGGAAGAGGGCGGATGTCTTTTGCATCTTCTTCCTTAAAGATTTCATTGAGTGATTCGTCGATTATGTCTCCGATGCTTTCAATTTTAAGTGAGTCGCCGTATTTCTGCTCAAGGACGCTTGCAGGAACATGGCCTTTTCTGAAGCCTGGAAGCTGCAGGTTTTTTGAATACTTAGCAAGTGTCTTTTTGTAGCCTTCAGCTACATCTTCTTTTGAAACAGTTGCAGTGAGTTTTACTGCTGAATTTTCGATTCTTGTGAATTCTTTTGTTACTTTCACTTGAGTGTCCTCTGTTTTATAAAAATTGTAAAAAAAAAGCGATTTGAGAATAATCAAATCGCTCTATATTTTCGAGCAGGAAACGGGGATCGAACCCGCGACATCGACCTTGGCAAGGTCGCGCTCTACCACTGAGCCATTCCTGCAAATAATTTGCGTTTCCGCTGTTTGTTTCGAGCAGGAAACGGGGATCGAACCCGCGACATCGACCTTGGCAAGGTCGCGCTCTACCACTGAGCCATTCCTGCAAACTTAAAACACTAAAATCAAAAATTAGTGCGAGAGAAGGGACTTGAACCCTCACGCCTAGGGCACCAGATCCTAAGTCTGGCGTGTCTGCCAATTTCACCACCCTCGCAAGAAAAAGTGCCTGAATCAGCCTAAACGGGGTTAAAATCCTTATGAGCGATGGGAGGATCGAACTCCCGACCCACAGATTAAGAGTCTGTTGCTCTACCAGCTGAGCTAATCGCCCGTATTTTTATTACTTGGCCTGTTAAAGTATGCGTCCGACACGACTTGAACGTGCAACCTCCGGATTCGAAGTCCATTGCTCTATCCGATTGAGCTACGGACGCGTGGGTTACTCCATTCTATACTTTACAGAGTCTGGGTGCCTGGTGGGGTTCGAACCCACGACAACCAGATCCACAATCTGGGATTCCACCGCTGAACTACAGGCACCGTGTAATCAACGTAGAAGAATATATCGTAAAACATAAAACTTTGTCAAGTGAGTTAAAAAAAATAATAAAAAAAAATCATTTTTTTTCGTAAATATTTAATCATCATTATTCTAAAGTTGAATTTTAAAATTCCGATAAACAGAGTAGGAGTGGAAATATGAATTTTACAGAAAATCATAGAGCTGATCTTGCTGAAGTTTTAGTAAATCTTGAAGGCGTTCTGGATGCCATCCTCGTAAAACAGAATGAAATTCATGAATGCGTAAGGGAACGCCGCTGGAGTGATCTGGAGGAAAATTTGTGTAAAATCAGAACTCTCAGTGATTCTTTTGTAAATCTTGATAAAAAAAGGGAAATTCTTGCCGGTGATGATAAATCCATTTATATGGATAAAAATATTTCCCCTGTTTTTACCAGTGTAAGGTCAAAACTTATGAAAAGTAAGATTGAAAATGAAGCTCTTGCAAAATATGTTCAGTCCGCTCAGAAATTTGTTTATGGTGTTATTGAACGCTGTACACCGCAGCAGAGAACTCCGGTTTATACCCGTACCGGTCAGTTACGTAAATCTTCGGCGCCTTCACTTATTGTGAATGCAGTATTTTGATTATTTCGGGGGAACTTTATTATGGGAAATTCTTTTGCAGGTATAGAAATAGGAAAAAGATCAATTCAGGCTCATACAGTACAGATTCAGACTGCAGGTCATAATATCTCAAATGCAGATACTGAAGGGTATTCCAGACAGCGTGTTATCGTAAAGTCGTTTGAACCTATATATCGTCCTGACCTGGAACGTGAGATGCGCCCTGGACAGCTTGGACAGGGTACTGATGTAGAAAGCGTAACCAGAATCCGGGATGAACTTCTTGAGTCAAGAATCGTTGCACAGGAAAATGAAGAGACTTACTGGGAAACAAGAAATAATTATTATTCAATGATTGAGCAGGTTTACAATGAGCCTGATGAAATTTCAGTAAGATACAATATGGATAAATTCTGGGAAGGGTGGCAGGAACTTTCTAATTATCCTGAAAGCGATGCAGCCCGTCAGGCAGTCGTTACAAGAGGAGAAAGTCTTACAAACTCAATCAGGCAGCAGTTTAACTCTCTGAAATCAATCAGAAATCAGATTAATGGAGATATAGAAGCGACTGTAAAGCAGGTTAATGATTATTCGCGGCAGATTTCTGCACTTAATGCTGAAATAGTAAAATCAAAGGCTGTGGGGGATAATCCTAATGATCTGATGGACAGAAGGGATCTTCTTGTAGAAAAACTTTCAGGCCTGATAAACGTTACTGTTACTCAGCGGGATCCGGATGAATTTATGGTTCATACAGACGGACAGATTATCGTTCAGGGGGCCGTAAACAGACAGATTGGATTTGCACCTCAGGATAATGACAGCGGATATTCAAAGCTTGTATGGACTGATACGAATGCTGATGCTTATTTCAGGGGCGGTTCCCTTGGGGCACTTGTTGAACTTAGGGATAAAGATCTTCGAGCCCAGCTTCAGTCCCTTGATACGATGACTCTTAATTTTGCAGACCTTGTGAATGACGTTCACCGCAACTCTGTAGGAAAAAACAATGTTACGGGTCTTGATTTTTTTGTACAGCATGATTTTGTTGAGAATGTAAATGGTAATTATGATTCCGACGGCGACGGTGTTGAAGATTCCAGCCGGATATTCAGAATTACTGGAAATAACGCCTTAAAAGCCCAGGAACAGACTGGTCTTGCAGGAACGATGACTTTTAATGCCGGTGCAGAAACTGTAAGCGTTCCGTATTATCCGACTGATACGGTTGAGGATGTTATAAATCGTATTAATGATTCTGCTTCAGAAGTAAAGGCTTATTTGGACAGAAATAATTCCCTTGTATTGAAAGCTTCTGCAGCTTCAGATGCTTCAAATCCTGATTTTGTAATACGTCATGTTGAAGATTCCGGTCTTTTCCTTGCCGGATATGCAGGAATACTCAGTCAGTCCGGCGAAGCCGGAGCCTTTGACTGGAACAGGGCTGATGCTGTTAATTCTCTTGCCGGTGCCCAGTTTGCTGTAAGTCCGTTAAGGAATCCTTCTGCTTATGTAGAAGTTAATCCTTCCATTGTTTCAGATGTTTCAAGTGTTGCTTCTGCCTATGCTAACGGGCAGGGCTTTGCAGATGCTTCTGACGGACGGGCGGCTGTTGAGCTTGCGGCAATCAGAAATACAAAAGTAATGATTGGTAAACAGAGAACCTTTGATGATTATTTTGCTGATACAGTTACTGAAGTAGGTTTGAAAGGAGAGCAGGCACAGAATCAGCTTGCAAGCCAGAATAAGATTATGGATGATCTGAGGAGTCTTCGTGATTCTATAAGCGGTGTCAATATTGATGAAGAACTTGCTGATATAATTAAATTTCAGCATGGGTATAATGCAGCTGCAAAATTTATTTCGGTACAGGATGCACTTCTTGATACTCTCATAAACCGTCTTGGAGTCTGAACAGTTTTTTGGTTATATGTTGAAACATAAGGAGAAACGGAATGAATAGAATAAGTTCACAGATGAATAATAATGATACTCAGTACTATCTTAGAAAGCAGGAAATACGCCAGAATCAGATGAATGCTCAGATCGGAAGTCAGAGTAGAATTGGATCTCTGAGGGATGATCCTATTGCTGCCGGTCATCTTGTCCGCTATCAGTCTTATTTAACCCGTGTCAATCAGTTTGAGAAAAATGCACAGACTGCGGCTGATAATTTTCAGGTAAGGGACGGTTATATAAATCAGAACCTTCAGATAATGCAGAGGGTACGTGAACTGGCTGTTACAGGAGCAAATGGTACTTACAATCAGGATGACCTTAAGAATATGGCTGTTGAAGTTAATGAACTTTTAAAGGAAATGATTCAGAATGCCAATGCTGTCGGTCCTGATGGTAATTCACTTTTTGCTGGAACGAGAAGCAGTTCAACAGCTTTTGATATAATAATGGGAAATGTTCCTGGTGCTGACGGTGCTTTGATAGAGGAAGTACGTTATAACGGAAATATCGGTTTAAATAAAATTGAAGTAGATGAAAACAATTATATGACTCTTGATGCTTCCGGAAATAAAACATTCTGGGCAGAAAAACAGTCTTTGATAGCACAGCGTGATATGACTTCCTGGCAGAGTGCTTCTGATGCCGTAATTTCTGTTGATGGAGTTGATATTAAGATAAATGCAGGTGACAATGTTTATGCTCTTGCAGCAAAAATCAATGATTCCGGAGCAGCTATAAAGGCTTCCGTTGATCCTATATCAAACGGTCTTTCTCTTGTAACTACTGATGCTCACCAGATATGGCTTGAAGACAGGGATGGAAGTGTTTTGGGAGACCTTGGAATCATAAAGGATAAGAGCCAGCTTCCTCCTTACAATATTGCCGATAATGTAAAAGTTTCAGGCGGTTCATTGTTTGACTCTGTAATAGCTTTAAGGGATGCCATGCTGAGGGGTGATAATGAAGCTATTGGCGGAAGAATATTGGGAACTCTTGATGAGGGAATGAATAATCTTACGACCCGTCTGGCTAAATCTGGAAGTGACTATGAACGTGCTGTAAATAACGTGGAACTTGCAAAGACAAACAATCTTAATGTTACACGTCTTGTAAGCCGTGAAGGTGATGTGGATATGACGAAAGCCATTACAGACCTTAAAATGCTTGAGTATGTAAATCAGGCAACTCTCAGCAATGCCGGTAAAATGTATTCAAGCACGCTTCTTGATTATATAAGATAAAATAATGCAGGAAAAGGCAGGTAAAAAAATGCAGGTAAAAACAAAGATGATGGGAACTGTAGAAGTTGATCAGAATCATGTAATTAATATTCCGGACGGACTTTTCGGATTTGAGGAATATACGGATTTTGCACTTATTGAAAGTCAGTATAAACCGTTTATATGGCTTCAGTCTCTTAAGGAACAGAATCTTGCTTTTCTTTTAATTGATCCTTTCATCATTTGTTCGGATTATGAAGCTGATATTGACGACAGGGAACTTTTGAAGATTGGTATAAAGGATCCTGCAGATGTAACCGTAATGACTGTGGTCACCGTTCCAAGTGACGGAAGCGCGGTAACTGCTAACCTTCAGGGACCGCTTGTTATTAACAAGAAAAATCATAAATGCATGCAGGCTATTCTTGACGGAACAAAATGGACTACTAAGCATAATATCCTCGGTGCCCTCAAGGCAAAGGAGGAAAACTGATGCTGATTCTTTCCCGAAAAGTTGACCAGAAGATAAGAATAGGTGATGAGATAACCCTTACTATAATCGAAGTAAGGGGAGATCAGGTAAAGATAGGAGTTGAGGCTCCTAAAAACGTAAAAGTATTTCGTCAGGAAGTATTTGATGAAATACAGAATGAAAATAAAGCTGCCGCAACCCAGCCGTCAGAAGAACAGCTTAAAAAGCTTTTTTCCTAAGACTGTTTTTCTTCGGAGAGTTTTTTCTCCCGTACAATTTCAGCTTCACTTTTTCTGACATAAAGGGGACCGTCATAATCTGAAAGCGGTTCCTTTTTTTCTGCAATCATTTTTTCAGCTATTTCGAACAGGCTTTCGCAGCTGTCATTTTCCGGAAGGAAAGAGTGTACTGAGTACATAGGGTAGTCCGTGTTTACACGCTCCGTAAAATTCTTTGCCCCCGGACCACAGGCAAGTACGCCTGCTTCTGCATCAATCTGTTTAAGGATTTCTTCAACTGTTAAATCTTCGTCTTCCCTCAGTTTTTGACCTCTGACAAAGAAATTACAGAAGTACTCGTCTTCTTTTGCTTCAATTAAGGGAAGTACTGTTTCCAATGCTCTTTTATATGGCCATGAGTAAGCTTCAAGTGAAGGAATTCCGTATAGGGGAATGTTGTGGGAAAGATTCAGAGCTTTGAGGGTGCTCATTCCGAGTCTAAGTCCTGTAAAGGTTCCCGGTCCTGATGTACATGCTGTATAATCAAGGTCAGCTGCTTTCAGTCCGGCTTCTTTCATTACATAGTCAACTGCCGGGAGGAGTTTTTCTGACTGTTTAATACCAACGTCAAGAGTTAATTTTATAAGATTATTTTCTTTTTTTGCTGCAACCGTAATTTTAGAAACAGCACAGTCTATGGCAAGTGCATTCATTTTTTTATCTCCACATTCCAGTTTTCAATGGTGATTGTACGTCCTGAGTTTTCATCGGGAGTGATTGTCATGTAAATGGTCTTTTTTGGAAGTTCTTTTTGTACTTTTTCGCTCCATTCGATTATGCAGACCCCGTTTCCGTAAAGCATGTCTTCAACCCCCAGGTTAATGAAGTCTTCTTCTCCATCAAGACGGTATACGTCCATGTGATAAAGGGGCATTTTTTCTCCTTCATACTCGCTTATCAGACAGAAAGTCGGGCTTGTGATGTTATCTTTTACACCAAGAGCTTCTGCAATTCCCTTTGTAATTGTTGTTTTTCCGGCTGCAAGAGTGCCTGTCATTGCTATTACGTCACCTGGTTTTAAAAGGGCTCCTATTTTTTTTCCGAGCTCTATGGTTTCTTCTGAGGAATCTGTATGAAAAGTCATTTTTTGCCTTTAAACTTATGGAAGCTTTCCTTCGTTTGAAAGTTCCGTAATATATTGTTTGAGGGATTTTGTTATCGGGAGAACAGGGTAGTCAAGTGTTTTTGGAAGCGGTTCAAGGTCAATGCTCTTCATTCCCAGGGGATTGATTTCTATTGAGAAATTCACCTGAAATGAAACCTGCCTGTTGAGTACTTCCATTATGACTGTGGCTTTGTAGCGGTCAATGTAGTAGATGTAGCTTTCTTCCTTAGAAATCGCTCGTAATCCCAAAATCCTCATACAGTATATTTTAATGCTTATCAATTAAAAAAACAATTAGGTTACGTAAAATCATTTAAGATTTGACTGAGTGCTGTTACAGGGCATTATATCCGTAAATCTGTGCATAAATCCTGTTTTGGGCTGAAATTGAAATCTGTTCGAATTTTACGTGTATTATAAAGTTTTTTCCGTCCTGGGCCCTGTTTGTAACTATAATTATTCCCGAAGCTTCAAGAAGTTCTGGATTGTTGAGTTGAAAATAGAGCTTTAAGTACTGGCCTTTTTTTATAGGCAGAGAGGATTTTAAACTGCAGCCTGTTGCGGAAATATCAAGAAGTTTTCCCGGATAGCGGTTTTTCATGACTGTAAATTTTTTCTTGTTTTTTTGAGTTTCAAGTTTTATGGCTGAAAATTCACATTCGGTTTCAATATCCATTCGTTTTGCAAGCCTTCTTAAAATCGGTTCCAGCTGGTCAGAAGTTGTTACCGTCATCAAAGGTCTGTCCTTATTGTCTTTTTCATAACGGATTATCCGGGTTATCATTTTGTATCTGGTATCAGAAGGTGTGCTGAAGGATAAGGTTATCTTTGTAAGTGGTTCCGGTCTGTTTTCTGATTCAATGAATCCAGATGGAAGCAGGATAGTCATTCCGCTTTCCTTATTTTCAAGAAGCGTAAGAGTCCAGAGGCGTTTCTTTTCATCGTTATAGGTAAAGTTCAGTCCTTCTTTCAGACTCCTGGTGCTTTTTAACTGAAGCTTCTTTTCGTGACATTTTTCCAGTTTGTATCTTAAACTGAAAAGTTCCTGTATTTTTTCTTCATCAACTTCCAGTACAATCATGTCCTGGTATTCAGCAGAAAAAAGCTGATCCATGAGTTTGTTGTCTCTGTAGCTGTATTCAATGTTTGGAACCTGATTTTTTTTGCAGATGCTCCATAACATTGAAATTTCACTTTTTGTAAGAGCTGCTTCTCTTGCCAGATTTTTAACGTTTTTCAGTACTGTCGGAAGGTTTTTGTGTGTCTCAATCCAGTTTTTGGAGGAATGAATGTTTTTTATGTGCCGGATTATGAGGTAGAGTATAAAAAGCAGGATAAGGATTATTGCAGCGCCTAATATGAAAAGGTAAGTAAAACTGTCCTGCCTTGCATTGACAGGTGATAAAGTCTTGTCCATAGGCACCTCCATTAAAGTCACGGCTGAAACGGTTTGCGGCTGCAGGGTACTTAATGCAGCCGCTCTGGCTCCTTCTATTATTTTAACACATTCTTTACTGATTGTGAAAGTTTTCTTAGTCTCGGGGAAATTTCGTACTCTGCAATATCACCTGTCGTAACAGTATCGTTTGACTCAAGCGCCTGTTCAAAATCTGAAAGCAGTGGGGCGAAATCCTTAAAGAATTCTCCCATTTCTTTTCCGTCTATCTGTATGGATTTGTAGGTGTCTGGAAAAAGGGCACTGAAAGTTGCTGTCCTGCAGAAAACATCAATGGCATTTGCAAGCTCGGTTATTATTGCATGAGCCTGCTCGTCTTTTCCGCTCTGAAGGTAGATACTTATATTTTCAAGTTTCTCAGAAAGGGTTTCAAAGCTTGTTCCGCAGTGTATGAATGAATCCTTGATTTCCGGCTCTGATATTACTTCCAGTTCTATGACAGTATCATCTTTAAGTTCCATAAGGCATGCGCTGTCAAAATCTTCTGCCAGAATTTTCTTTCCGTTTATCGTGATACCGATTGTTGCGGCATTATTCTTTGCAGCTTCTTCTTCAAATGCTTTAAGAACTTCTCCTATTGTTTTTTCATTTTCTAAAGTTACGTCAGCATTCTGACCGTTTATTTTAAGTTCCACGTTTTACCTCTGCTACTATTTTCGGTTGTTTGCGTTGGAATAATTATTTAAAGAATTCTGCTGGGCCTCAAGATTATTAAGGGTTCCTTCCATGCTTGCGTATTTTGATTTAAGCTCTGCTTCTTTTCTTTCGAGCTGAGTTTCCAGTCTTGTGATTTTTGAATTGGAAGATTTTATATTGCCTTCAAGGGCGTTTGTTTTTGCAGAAATAATTCCACCGGACTGAACCCAGGATGTAAGCTGCTTGTCCAGAAGGAAAGCAACTCCGTTGTCTATGATAAGATCTCCGTCTGAGTCAAATCCGAACATGTTTTTTATTTCATTCAAATTTGAAGCAAGCATTTCATCAAGTTTTTTTTCGTCTACTTCCAGATATCCCCTCATCTGTCCCGGATTATATCCACGGTTTCCAGTGCTGGCATTGGTTGAAATTCCTATCTGAGAGAGAAGGGTTATCTGGGCGTCAGTTGAGTATCTGTATCCTGAAGAAATTATCCTCTGAAGGGATGATTTTCCATTTGTAAGGGTGAAATCTCCCTGGAACATTCCAAGCCGTTCTTTAGCCTTGTCCTGTTCATCAGAAGTAAGGTAGTCAAGTTCAGAAATTATTTCACTTTTATCGGAAGACAGTATATTCATTTCTGCTATTGTCTGATTGTAGTTTCCGACAAAATTTATCAGTGCGTCTTTTGCAGATTCTGTATCAGGATCAATTTTAACGGTTACTGTTTTTTCACTGGTATCATGCAGGTGCAGGGTTATATGCGGAATGACGTCATCTATGTCATTGGAACTGCGGGTCATTGTAATGCCTTCGTATTTTATTACAGCATCTCCTGCTTCCGTAATTGCATGTGACGGTGCAAATCCTTTGTTTTTTGTTGCGTCAAATGCTTTGAATGACGATACAGTTATTACAGAATTCGTGCTGCTGTTTCTGACTATCAGGGACTCTGCATCCGGATAGTCAGAAAGATTGACGGTAACATCTGTCATTGAGGTTTCTTCGTTTTGTTTGAATGAAGCCGGCTGTATTTCTGTTTCTCTGCCGGAAGAGTCTTTTATAAAAAAATAGTGAGAACTGCTTATTGGTTCAAGCGGTTTCCAGTCAGGATCCTTTTTCATGGCGGGGTCACTGAGGCTGTTGCTCACTGATATTCCTCCGTAAAGAATTTTCCCTGCTTCAGGCATTGATGGAAGTGAGGATCTCTGGTTTATTTCATCTGTAATATCCTGTGCAGGATCTGATTTATATGAAAAACTTATGGCAAAATCTTTATTGTTTTTTGCCTGAGAAGGAATTTCTGTTTCAAAACCGCTTCTCTGCGGAACAGTGAAAGCTTCTTCCTGAAGGGTAATATTGTCCTTTGAAATTTCAGGCATTCCTTTCTGAAAGACTGCATCTTTTGTCTGAGTATCTTTGATTTTTGACAGACTGTCTGCAAAGCTGAAGGTTTCCGGTTTTACTTCGCTTATCATATCTATGGTTTTTACAAATTTAAGGGCATCATTTTCAAATTTAAGGGAATTTTCGTTACCGGTTTTAAGGGATTCTATTAAGAGGGATTTTTTATCCGCGCTTACACCTATGAGGCTGGCTTTTACTGTCGTTCCGCCGCGTCTGTTTACTGCTGCGACAAAATCCGTTACCTTTCCGCCTTTCCAGTTAAAGTCAAGAGATTTGTCTCCTGTGCGGAATGTATACTGTCCCTGAGGTACTTCAAGATCCTTGTCAATGGAACCGCTTAAAAATCTGTCTGCAGTAGCCGGTTTTACGACATCGATTTTAAAGGAACCGTATTCTGCTTCCCTTCCTGCGTCTACAGTAAGTGCATTTTCGTCTGAAGAGGTCGTAAGTTTATTGTTGAAGGGATTCTCGAAGGAGTAGAGTGTTTTTACGCTGTCCCTGAGCGTGGACATTTTCTGGTTGACATTTCTCCAGGCATCCTGCTGTTTCTGATATGTCTCTAATTGAGTCTGCTCTCTTTTTAATGGAATGCGTTCCACTTCCATTAAAGATTCAACGAGATCATTTGTCTTATATTTGTCAGAGACGCCTGGAATTCCGATTCCGTCTGCCATAGAATTATACGCTTTTTTCCTGTTAGTTTATTTGAAGAGTCAGATAACTTCGTCAAACAGTAAACCAATCTGACGTTTCAGCCTGCTCTGAAATTTCTGAACCTCTTCTGATGGAATTTCGCGAATGACTTCGTTTGTCTTGGAATTTACAACTTTGACGATAACTTTATTGAGATCTTCGTTCACGTTAAACTGAAGCTTGTGGCCCATTACCATGTCAGAAAGCCTCTGAAGTTCCTGTACATCGGCTTTTGTTGCTTCAATATTGCGTGAGATATTTTCTGAAACTTCTGCAGCACTATCAGGCAACTTATTCATGGAGTCCGTCTGGAGCTTTATGTTTTTAGTTGTCTCAAAAGAACTGCTGACTGTGGTGCCATCCATTGCACCGGTCTGTCCAATCGTACTGATGGTATTCATGGTGTTCCTCCTTGAAAAGAGATGGGGAAGGGGGCGCACCCCTCCTCACTCTTACGTGATTCTATTGTCCAAAAGAAGACATCCAGATTTCTCTCAAAACAATATCCTCACGGTTTATTCTACTGAAGCAATGCCAGAACGTTCTGAGACTGGCTGTTTGCCTGAGCAAGCATTGCTGTGCCTGCCTGAGAAAGGATTGAATTCTTTGTATATTCAACCATTTCTGAAGCCATGTCTGTATCACGGATACCTGATTCTGCTCCCTGCATGTTTTCTGCAGCTACTGCAATACCGTCAGAAGCCATTTCGAAACGGTTCTGATATGCACCGAGGTCTGCTCTCTGACGAGAAACAGTCTTAAGTGCTGCATCGATAGTACCGATAGCCATGTTTGCAGTATCAGGAGTAGAAATACTGATCTGATCATCAGTTCCCTGTGTTCCTTTCAGACCAAGTGCCTGAGCGGTCATAGTTCCGATGAAAGCAGTAACTCTCTGATCCATGTTTGCACCAACCTGGAATGTCATAACCTGATTTGTTACAGAGTTTTCTGCAAAACGTCCTGTAAGAAGGTTCATTCCATTGAACTGTGCCTGACTTGCAATACGATCAACTTCTGCTACAAGCTGTGAAACTTCAACCTGAATCTGCATGCGGTCCTCATCTGAGTAGATACCGTTGGCAGACTGAACTGAAAGTTCGCGGATGCGCTGAAGAATGTCTGTAGTTTCCTGCAGGTATCCTTCTGTTGACTGAATGAAAGAAACACCATTCTGAATGTTTCTGTTAGCCTGATTCAGTCCGCGGATCTGTGAACGCATTTTTTCAGAAACTGCAAGTCCTGATGCGTCATCTCCAGCTCTGTTGATTTTTTCGCCTGAGCTGAGCTTTTCAATGCTGCCCATAAGCTGTGAGTTAGAAACTCCGAGCTCGCGGTTAGCAAACATTGAACTCATGTTGTGATTAATAACCATAATTGCCCTCCATGATTCTTTACGTAAAGCATCGTGCTGTTACGCCTGTTTGTATGGGAAGACACCGGTTTTTGCGCCCCCGGAGTCCGTTTTAGTCCCTTACAGCAGGAACTGTTTCTTATTTTAGAGCCTTGTACAGAAAAATAAGCAACCGTCTGTGCTGTTACAAACACATTAAGGGCATTTTCAAAGAACAATAAGTCCTCCTAAAACAAAGGACAAAATGATCGTAATGTGGGTGCGATTTTGATTAAACGGGAAGGTTAAAGAAAATGTACCGCACAACAGTCAACATGGGTATATTTTGGATACACCCATGTTGAGATTATACTACACTATTGAAGCAAAGACAAGACTGACTGGCTCTGACTGTTAGCCTGAGCAAGCATAGCTGTTCCTGCCTGTGTAAGTACTGAGTTCTTGGTAAACTCTACCATCTGAGCTGCCATGTCAGTATCACGGATTCTTGATTCAGAAGCCTGAGTATTTTCAGCTGCTACATCAAGTCCCTTTACTGCGTAGTCAAGGCGGTTCTGATAAGCACCAAGGTCTGCACGCTGTTTGTTGATCTTTTTGATAGCTTCATCCAGTGTGCCGATTGCGCGGTTGGCTTCATCCGGTGTCGCAATTGTCATTACATCTTCGGTTCCGATTTCACGAATTCCGAGAGCCGATGCTGTCATCGTTCCGATGTAAACCTGTGTTCTCTGGTCCATGTTTGCACCGATGTGGAGCCACATTGAAGCAGTTGGAGTGTTTTCTCCTGTTGGTTTTGCAAAACGTCCTGTAAGCATGTTCATACCATTGAACTGTGCCTGGGATGCAATGCGGTCAACTTCTGCAACGAGTGCTGAAACTTCAACCTGAATCTGCATGCGGTCTTCATCGCTGTAGATTCCGTTTGATGACTGTACTGCGAGTTCGCGGATGCGCTGAATGATGTCAGTTGTTTCCTGAAGATATCCTTCAGTTGTCTGAATGAAACTGATACCGTTTGCAGCGTTTCTTGAAGCCTGGTTCAAGCCGCGAATCTGAGAACGCATTTTTTCAGAAACTGCAAGTCCTGAAGCGTCGTCTCCGGCACGATTAATCTTTTCGCCGGATGAAAGTTTTTCCATGTCTTTAGTAAGGCTGCCGTTGGTAACCCCTAAAGTACGATTGGAATACATTGCGGACATGTTGTGGTTGATAACCATAGTTTGTTCCTCCGTGGAAGTTGTCAGGTCAAAATCCTTTTTAACCTGTTGTAAAAGAAGGCATCTGCATTACAAGGCTACATCTGCCTTTCTTTTACATGAATACCCTGACGGCTTTTCGATTTCAACGAAATCATACCGCCATAGTTATTCTCTTTGACTATCGGTTTGAGGTTATGAAAACTTTAATAAAATTTGAGATTTTTTTTATTTTTTTTTTTTAATTCCGGCTGTCCGGTGCTGCATCAGTAGAAAAAGGACAGCCGGAAAGAAATGTTTACTGCATCTGGGAAAGGGCTTCTGCTGCTATTTTTTTTATTGCACGGGCTGCTTTGCCTCTGTGGCTTATAGCATTTTTTTGTTCAGGAGAAAGTTCTGCCGCCGTGCAGTTTTTTTCCGGCAGGAAGAATATAGGGTCATAGCCGAATCCTCCGCTGCCTTTCTGCATTTTTATGTCCGGAATTATTTCTCCTTCCATGGTTTCCTGTGCTACAAAGAGTCTGTCCGGTCCCATATAAAGAACCATTGCGCAGACGTAATGGGCTTTTCCAGTAAGGGTGGAATCGGTTTTTACTGCATCTGCGACCTGTTTTACAAGGTATTCATTCTGCAGCTCCTGGGGAATTTTACTTCCGTCCGGTTTACCTTTCATGAATTGTGGTCCGGCATAGCGGGAGGTGTATATTCCCGGGGAACCGTTAAGTGCGTCTGCGCACAGCCCTGAATCATCTGCAAATACGGGGCAGTGTACGATTTCCCAAAGGGCACGGGCCTTTATCAGGCTGTTTTCATAAAAAGTTTCGCCGTTTTCTACAGGATCAAAATCAATTCCTTCATCTTTTGGCGTAACAATCTGATGTTCGGGAAAAAGTTCTGCCATTTCCCTTTTTTTATGATCGTTTGAGCTTGCAAGGTAAATTTTCATGATGCTGAGGATACCATTTGAGCTTTACCTTGTCCATGTCATCAGAAAGTTTTTTAAGAATGTACTCGCAGTGCCTGACGGATAATCCCAGAATTTCCGCGACTTTTTTTGTACTTGGAACAAGCCGGCAGTATTTTGTGTTAAGCCTTCTGTTTGCCTTTTCCCAGATCTTCGTGTGCCTTTCATAACGGGATGCCAGATGTTCCGCCCATGAACTTCTGCGGTCAACGCGGGGAATTTCAATAGAGTACTTTCTGTGATAAAAGAATGCATTGTCTCTTGTGCGGGTGCACATGTTCCTCCTCTGTATTTTTGTGGAAAGAGTAGATTTTGCCTTTGCGACCATTTCGTGCAGTTCTGATTTTGTTATGTCGGTCAGAATGCTTACTTTTTCAATTATGTCTTCCGTTACATCGAAACAGGCTTTCAGTGTAAGTATCAGAATAGCTTCTTTTCTGAAAGTTTCGTCCGTTCGGGTAAGGGCAGGATTGCCTCTTCTGCGCCGGAGCCGGTTTTTATGTTCTTCCAGTTCTTTTATGTTTTTTATTTCATCAAGACTGGGTTTTGTATCTTCTGTAAATGCTTTTACGGAGCTTTCGCAGTTTCTGTACTTGTCAAATTCCGTGTCATATTCTATTTCCTGTATGCTCAGGTAACTTTCTGCTGTTGCCGCCTTTCTTACGATTATTTTTTTCCAGTTGAAAAGTATTTTCCGGATATGGGAAAACAAAAAGGAAAAAAAAGTTCCGTCTGCAGGCTGGTAGGATTCAAGAATTTTCTTGAATTTCGGCTGTATGTATTCAAGAAAATCCATGAAACTGTCGTAATCCATTGCTCCCAGGGCAAATTTTGTTCTCTGGGTGAAAACCGTTTCCCAGATGATTTTTGCTCCTTCGTCTGACGTAATGACATTTTTCTTTACGGCCAGAGCCGTAAGTTCCAGTTGATCCATTTTTTATACCCTCCAGTTTTAAATGATCAGTTTTATATATGCAATTTCCGTGCCATGATGAAATTATGGAGATATGTGAGTTTCTGGAGTTTTAGATGAATAAAAAAAATATTAATAAACTGATAAAATAATTATTTTACTTATTAAATAAGTGATATTTATGATTTTATTAGGAGTAAGATTATATTTATCAAGCGGCCGTAAAAAAAAAGCCGGGAGATGGCATGTTCCCGGCATGTTATTTTACTGTCCGACGTTTTTTTTTACAGAACTTTCATAAATTCTTTTATAAGGAGAGGCAGAAGTGTCTCTATACGGCCTTCCGTACTGGCTCCGCTAGCATTTTTGTGTCCTCCGCCTCCAAATTTAGCAGCAATGAGGCTTACGTCGCAGCTGTCTTTTGACCTGAGCCCGAGGGTGCAGGTGTGTTCTGTATCCTGCCTTACGAAAGCTACTGCTTCTACACCCTCTACGGCAAGCATAAGGCTGTAAAGTGCATCGCTGTCTCTTCCTTCTGAACCGTATCTGCGCGTATCTTCCATTGTTTCGTATGTAACTACAAGTTTTCCTTCGGCATGACGTTCTGCCCGGTCAAGCATTATTCCTAAAAGCTTTCTGGTAGACCACGGCTTTCCGCCAGTCATGTCCTGGTATATGATGCGCGGATTTGCTCCCGCGTCTACAAGTCTTGAGGTTTGGAGGAATACTTCCCTTGAATCTTCCGTCAGGAACCTGAAATAACCTGTATCTGTTGCCATTCCGAAGAATATTGTTTCTGCCTGTTCCTTCGTGAGCTGCCCTGTTATGGCTTCTACCAGCTGCTGAACTATTAGGCAGGCAGCAGGGCTGGACGGGTCGATTATGGTGTTGTCTCCCTGAACATCTGCCGTCTTGTGATGATCTATAATGAATGTATCGAATCCCTTTAAGTCTCCGTCTATTTCTCCCAGCCGCTGAATTTCGCTGCAGTCTGTAATTATCAGTCCACAGGAATCCCGTTCCTGTTTGTTCATGAAGGGAAGGGTGTCTGTGAACATTGAACTGTATTTTTTTATTTCGCTTCTTTTGAATGGGCCTGCATTAATCATTATGTATGGTTTTTTGAAATAATCAGCAATGTAGGAAAGTCCAATGCAGCTTGAGATGCAGTCACCGTCAGGTTCTTTGTGGCCTGCTATGATGAAACTTTCATGATTTTCCATGAAGCTTTTGAAATTCTTAATCTGTTCCGGTGAAACGATTTTCATTTTTTTATTCCTTGATTTTGATTGAGGGGGTAGTACAAACCCTCAAAACGGCGAAGTCAAGGCTTTAAGCGTTAGCGTGCCTTGACTCGACGTATTTTAAAACAAAAAAGGCGGGAACTTTTGATTCCTGCCTTCTTCCGTGTAGAACGCGGTTTAGTATTCTATCGTGAGGGTATCTGCATCGATTCCCTCAATCTTGGCTCCGTTAGGCATGAGGCCCCATATAGGATCCCTCTTGTCTGTGGTTATGTTAAGCCAGACTTTAAGAAAGTTTCCGTCCTGCTTAATGACTGTCATGTATGGACTGACGCGCCTTGCCTTTTCACGGAATTCCAGTTTGCGCGGTTCTTCTTTCATCCATGATTTAGGGAGTGTTACCTGTCCTACCTGATATCCACCTTTTGCATAGAGAACGACGTATGCATCTTTTGAATCCATGACGCGGTAAATCTCCACGTTCTGATATGTAAGCGGAGAAACGTTATCGCCGTGATCCCAGATTGGGGTGGACTGTTTTTTGTCCTGCGCAATAAACGGTACGCAGATGCAAAATGCCAGCGCAAGGGCTGCTGATAATTTTTTCATGTTTGACCTCTTTATATTAAGGCGAGCATTATTGCTTTTATGGTGTGCTTCCTGTTTTCTGCCTGGTCAAAAACCCTGCTTGCATTGCTTTCGAATACTTCTTCCGTTACTTCCTGTCCTTTTACGGCAGGAAGGCAGTGAAGGAATATCGTACTGCTTTTTCCGGTTGCAGCCATAAGTTCTCTGTTCACCTGATAAGGCTGAAGAAGCTTAGTTCTTTCATCCTTGAGGGTTTCTTCTCCCATTGAAACCCAAACATCAGTATAAAGGCAATCGGCACCTTTGACAACAGAAATTTCATCAGAAATCGTAATGGAGGCTCCAGATTCCTTTGCAAACGGAGTGCAGATTTTTATTATTTCTTCATCAGGAGACAGTTCTTTTGGTGCAAAAATTGAAAAGTTGATTCCGAATTTTGCGCAGATGAGCATGAGGCTCCTTGCCATGTTGTTGCGTCCGTCGCCGCAGAAACATACGGAAAGTCCTTTAAGCGTGCCGAACTGTTCTTTTAATGTCATTATGTCCGCAAGAACCTGAGTAGGGTGAAAGGAGTCTGTAAGTCCGTTTATGACCGGTATACCAGAATGTTTTGCAAGAAGTTCTACGTGTTCCTGCTTAAATCCCCTGAATTCTATGGCAGAAAACATTCTTCCAAGTACGCGTGCCGTATCTTCTACGCTTTCCTTTCCGCCGAGCTGGATGTCGTCAGTTGACATGAAAACAGGATGTCCGCCTTCTTCGCCAAATGCAGTCTCAAAACTTGATCTGGTTCTGGTTGAACGTTTTTCGAAAATGAGTGCGATTGTTTTTCCCAGAAAACGCTGATGAACTTCTCCGTTGTGTGACTGTTTTTTTACCAGAAAGGCTTTGTCGAGAATCCATTCTATTTCTTCTCTTTTCCAGTCAATCCAATTGAGGAGGCTTCTGCCCTTAAAAGGACTTTTGAATTTTTCTGCTTTCATCCCTCAGATCTCCTTTTTTTCTTAAATAAAAAAAGGCTTTCCATTGCTGAAAAGCCTTTTAGTTTTATAGGGGCAATAGGATTTGAACCTATGACATACGGAATATGAGTCCGGTGTTCTACCAGCTGGACTATGCCCCCATAGAATGATGAGAGTATATATTTTTTTATTTGTTTGTGTCAATAGAGTTTTTAAAAAATGAATCAAAAATTTTTATGAATTCATCCTTTTGAGAGCACACGGCATATTCCTGTTCTCCATCGAGGAAGAAAATCTGAGGAAGCATGATTATTCCGTGACTGGCTGCAAATTCAGAACCTGCTGCTGATGATGCATCCAGCTCCTGAAATCCGGCATCTGTTCCTTTTATTTTTGTGAGTATGATCTGTTTTATATCCGTGCAGCGGGGACAGTCTTTCTTTGAGAGCAGCAGGACTGTCATTGTTCTTCCGACTGTTCCATTTCGAGTCTTTTGACTTCGTTTACGAATTCCGTGAGGTTGGCAAACTGTTTGTAAACGCTGGCAAATCTTATGTATGCAACTTTATCAACGTTGTACAGTCTTTTAAGTACCAGTTCTCCAAGGTCAGCGGTGCTTATTTCACGACTGGATTTACCAGCCTGATATGCCTCGTCTTCGATTTCGTCGTTTATCTGTTCGATGAGGGAAGTAGGAACCGGTCGTTTTTCGAGGGCCCGTTCGATTCCCTTGTAAAGTTTCTGAGGATCAAAAGGTTCCCGTCTGCCGTCGCGCTTTATTACCATGAATGGTTTTTCTTCAATCCGTTCATAGCTGGTAAATCTGTATCCGCAGCTGCAGCATTCCCGCCTTCTGCGTATGCTTCCTCCGTTTGCCATTGTTCTTGATTCTATAACCTTGTCTTTCAGGCTTCCGCAATAAGGACATCTCATTTTTCAGACCTCCTGTGTTTTTTCTGGTTGTATGTCTTCAGTTTTTCCATGAGTTCATTCTGTTCTTTAAGTGCGCTTTCAAGTCCCGGGTACATGAGCCTTGCTGCCGGCGGCCGCAGGAATACTGTCAGTACTGTACATGCGGCAGTCTTTGCAATCTGGATGTTAAGATAAAGGATGTGGCTTTTTAAAATATCGCAGGCTGAGTCTCCGGATGAATGAAGGTACCACAATAGTCCGGGAATGTAGCTTGCTGCCAGACCTGTTGCTGATGCTGCCGCTGCCTTTATGAATGTGCCAGAAACTGCCTTTTCGTACGGGGCAGGATGTTTGATTATCAGTCCTGAAACCAGAGCTCCTGTAAAAAAACCCCAGAGCCATCCTCCGTTTTCTGATGTAAATGCAGCAAATCCTGATTCAAAACCGGGAAAAACCGGAATACCCAGAATTCCTGCCATTATGAAAAGGCCTGCTGCTGAACTTCCGTTTATTCCTCCGAGTATGCATCCTGACAGCACGGCTGTCAGGTTCTGTACTTGAAGGGATGTCTCATTTGAAATGAATGAAAATAAAACCGTGATTCCGGTCAGAAAACTGCAGGCGATTGTACAGGAGCTTCTGAGTGCGTTCCTAAGCGTCGTTTCCTTCATCAGCTGTCTCCTGTCTTTTTTTGAGTACGCCTTACGGCCGGTTTTTTTGAGGCAGTTCCATCTTTTTTTGCAGTTCCGGAAGTTTTCTTTACTGCGGCCGTGCCTTTTTTTACGGTTTTCTTTTCTGTTGTTTCAGAAGTTTTTTTTGCCGTTCTTCCGGATTTTTTTGCCGGCAGGGACTTTTTTTCTTTTTCTTCAGAAGAAGGAACAGTTTTTCCTGTCTTGCGTCTGCCCGGCTTTTTTGATTCAGGCTCTTCCTTGAGTTGAGGCCCCGTACTTTCTGTTTCTTCAGCTTCATCAGTACTTATGCCGGCTTTATTTTCTGTAACTATGCAGATTTTTATTTTTGCGGAAGCCGGAACCTTTAATTTTTCAGGACTGATGAATTCCTTCAGTGCGCGCAGGAAAACTGCTGCAATTATTATGAATATGGCACTCAGGGCAAAATAATCACCGAATACTGCAAATACGGTCGGCTTACGCTGGTAAACGGGAACGCTGACGGCCATTGCATCTGTCGTAAAAGGCATTAAGTCTGCTGCGATTTTTCCGTTTGGAAGAATAACTGCTGAATAGCCTGAGTTGCAACAACGTACCAGTGTCGTCCTGTATTCAATTGCCAGAAAACTTGCAACCACGAAGTGCTGGTATTCCGCAACAGGTGTTTTTGACCATGAGTCATTGGTTATGTTCATGAAGGCTTCGCTTCCTGAGTTGTAAAGCTGCCTGCATACTGCCGTAAATGAATCCTCAAAGCATATCGGTGTCGTAAAACTGAAGAATGCGTCTGGATTTTCGGCCTTGTTTTTTTTGTATTGTTCCGTAACGGAAGAGTCAGAGTTTCCGTTTTTGTCCAGGGCGATTACAGCCCGGCTTTCTCTTCCGATATTAAGGGGAGTTTCCTCATGCCTGGCTGATTTTAACGGTATCTTGAACAGTACGTGCTGAAATCCCGGTTCCCATCCGTCGGAACCGTACTGAACTACATCATCCATTATGTATTTTATAAAAGCATTGTCAGAGAAGGGAATGTATTCAGCAAAAGGAACCAGCTGCATTTTGCTGTAAAATCCCGAATACTTGCCTTTTGCATCATAGAATATGGCACTGTTTGAGTTTATGTGCCTTTTTCTGTCTATTGCCGTGTCACCGCCGATTATGAAAGGGGTTCCCGTGTTTTTTATGAAGGATGAGAGGCTTTCTTTTGCAGGATAATCCTGGTAAAAGCCTTCTGAACCCGGAAATTTATGGGACAGCACACCCTCGCTCCACAGTACCAGGTCTGCCTCAAGATTTCTGTCATTGAGGTTTTCCAGAGCCTGACTGGTAAGGTTCATTGTTACTTTTAAGGTTTCAGATTCGTCAGTTTCCCATGGATCCCGGTTCTGCTGTACGATGACTGTGTTTACGTGCTTGACCGGATTTCCCGGAAACAGATAGTTCCACGTACCGTAGACAAGACAGAGAAGGAATAAAAATGCAGGGAGTTTTATGAGGGATTTCAGCTGACGGAGGGAACTGGAGAAGTGTTCTGAATTTCTTTTTCTGAGGAAAAGCTGTACTGCTTCTGCGGCTGCGGCATTTGTCAGGGAAAAAAGGAATGTTATTCCCCATACGCCGGTTATGTCGGAAACTTGTGTTATCAGCTTCCACCGGTAGGAGGACATGAATATCGTTCCCCAGGGGAATCCCATGCTCCCTGTGGATTTTATGTATTCCCATGCCGTGTAGCAGAGTGCAAACCAGATGCTTCTCTTTATCATTCCGGTATGGTCAGAACCTGCCAGTTCCTTCATTCTGTCTGTCCGGGTTCTGTATGAAAGCAGTGCGAAAAAGAAGAGTCCGCAGCATCCTCCTTCAAAAGCTGTTCCAAGGGCGCTGGCTCCAAGTGCAAATATGCCGAAACCGCGGAAATTTCCAAGCCACCAGCAGGAGGTCAGGTGAACTGTAAGCACTTGAAGTGAAGTAAGAAAAAAGGCTTCGTGAAATGACCGGGATCTGCAGATTGCCGTGTAAAGAGGTATGAGTGCTATGAGTCCTATTGACGGAATTCCGAATATGTAAAAACTGCTCGGAATGGCAGCGGATAAAGCCAGCCCCGAAAAAACCGAGCAAAAAACTTGTAAAATGAAGGAAATCATTATATCATCTTAATTATTACAGATAAAAAAAGCAACATTCAATTAAAAACAGGGGTTTAGGGGTATCTGTCTATGGACGAAGTAATTCAGCAGCATAAAAAAGAATACGGACGCAGGCCTGATGTCGTTGCATCTGCTCCGGGACGTTTTCATCTTATGGGAGAACATACGTGGTTTTTCAGGGATAAGACACTTTCCATGGGAATAAACCTTCCGGTATATGTGGCTGTATCGCTGCGCAAAGACCTTGAACTCAATATGAATTTTGTTCAGATGGGCGAAAAAAATCATGCTGGAATTGTTCAGCTTAAGATAAAGAAGGAAGACAGGTGGGCTGCATCGATAAAGGCGGTCATCCTTGCTTTCTGTGATTCCGGATATGAATGCAGGGGAATGGATATTACTGTCTGGACTCAGGTGCTTCCATCCGCCGGCTTTGGCATTACCAGTGCTGTAAAGGTTGCTCTTGCATGGGCTGTCAGAAAGGCATTCGGCTTTGACTGCGGGGATTCCGTACTGCTTCAGGTGCTTGAGAAGGCAAACAGAAAATTCCTCGGGCTGAATAACCTTAAGGCAGATAATTTTACTGCCGTATACTCAAAAGAAAAGTCATTCGTCCTTACTGATTACGGAAACGGTACCTGCCAGAATATACCTTTTGATTTTGAAGGCAAGACGATTGTCCTTACAGATGCGGAAGTTCCCCGCATAACCACGTGGAATGAAGAGAGTCTCTTTCAGCCTGAAAACGTCCTGCTGCTTGGAGAACTTAAGGAAATAAGGTCTAACGTATTTGGAGGCTGGCAGTATGAAGAAAACCGCTCCGAAATTGCAGAAGTATTTTCGGTTGTAAACGAGGATACTAAGAGAAGGCTTACCTGTGTAATGCAGGAACATAAGAATGTTCTGGATGCAGTAAATGCCCTTTCGAAAGGTGATTTTTCGATGTTCGCAAGGTCTGTAAACAAAAGTCACGAGATAATGAGGGATCTTTATGATATTTCATGTCCGGAGATTGACTGGCTTTTGAAAAGAATACAGGACATTGCACCGAGCCATGATTACATAAGGTCTCCGGAAAGCTGCGGAAGAATTACCGGCAAAGGCTTCGGACGCTGTACATATTCCATATTAAAGACGGAAGATCTGGATAAGTACAGGGAAAAGCTTGCTGAGTATGAGCGTATATTCGGATTTTCACCAAAACTTTATGAAGTTAAGCCTGCTGAAGGTGTTAAGATTTTATGAAGATTCTTCTGACTAATGATGACGGTTTCGGAGCTCCGGGGCTCGAAAAACTGTATGAAGTTCTTTCTCCGCTCCATGATGTTACTGTCGTTGCTCCTTCGTCAAACCGCTCCGGCTATTCTGCAAGAATTACTATGGAGCGTTCCATGGAACTGATTTCTTACGGCAATGACCGGTATGCCCTTGACGGAAGTCCGGTTGACTGTGTTATTGCTGCGTTCAGGGGTTTAATGAAAGATTGTCTGCCGGATCTTGTTATATCAGGTATAAACAGCGGCTATAATCTTGGAACAGACATAATGTATTCTGGAACCTGCGGGGCTGCACGTCAGTCTGCCGTAAACGGTATTCCCGGAGTTGCCCTCAGCGTGGCGGAAAAGAAAGAATCCTCCGGTGTTTATCAGTTTGATGCAATGGCAGGGTTTGCCCTGAAGAATCTTCAGCAGCTGAAGGAATTGTGCAGTTTTTCCGGAAAAAAATGTTCCGGGGAACTTCCGTATTTTGTGAACGTTAACGGTGCTTCCTCAGATGCCTATAAAGGTGTATCCTTTACTTCATTGTGCTACAGAAAGTATAATGACAATGTCGTCTCTGAGGTTAAAGACGGCCGCCGTTTCTTTACGATTACAGGCGGTGGCAGTATAGAAACTCAGGGAGACGGAAACAGTGATTTTGCTGCGGCAGAGAACGGATTTATAAGCGTTTCTCTTGTATATCCCGGTGGTGGATGTGCGCGTCAGCCGGAATCCTGTGCAGCGGATTTCATTCTGTGATTTGGAAATTCCGGAATCTGCTTTTACTGCTGCCGTTTGTATTGAGGGGAACATGATGGCTAAAGATAATTTTGAAGAAAATGCTCTGAAAGAAGGTATATCTCTTTTTAACCGCGGTAATTTTTCTGCAGCCCTTACTTTTTTTCTTTCCCTTCCTGATGATGAGGGAATAGATTCCGTTGAACTTTCATATTATCTGGGGCTGTGTTATTCAAAACTTAAAAGATATGATGATGCCCTTGCATATCTGGAGCAGGTAGTAACTTCTGCCCATGGCAGGAGCCCGGCTGAAATTGACGAAGGACGAATTTTACAGTGCAGGTATATTCTTGCCGTAATATACTGTCTTACGGGAAGGGAAAAGCTTGCGGACTTTGAGTTAAAGAAACTTCTGGAAACAGGATATAACCGGGATAAAGTTTATTCTTCACTTGCTTATATTTCCTGGGAACGGGGAGAATCAGACCAGGCGGTTGAATACTATGAAAAGTCTCTTCTTGAGAATGAAGCGAATCCAACCGCCCTTAACGGACTTGGCTATGTGCTTGCGGTAGAGGGAAAGGAACTTACGAAAGCCCTCAGCTGCTGCAAGAAAGCTCTTGATATGGAGCCGGAAAACGCAGCGTGCCTTGACAGCCTGGGATACGTATATTTGAGGATGGGACTTTATTCAGAAGCCCGCAAGTTTTTGGAGCGGGCATACAGTAAAAGACCTGACAGTAGTATTATTGAAGAGCATTTACGTGAACTGCAGGCGGGGGAAGAATGAAAAGGCTTTTGTTATTGATTATACCGGCAGCTGTTTTTTCTGCATGTTCAAAAAAGCCGGAGGTGTCTTATGTGGAACGCAAGAGTGTTCTTGAAGATACCATGAAGGATGAAAAATCTTCTTCCAGGTCTGCCTATGCCGGTTTTGCGGAAAATGAATTCAGGCTTGGAGTTCAGAGTTATTACCGGGGACAGTTTAATGAGAGTATTCGTGTGTTCGAACAGGCACTGTCACATCTTCCCGGCGAAAACATGGTTTTAGACTGGCTCGGAAAGGCTTATTACCGTTCAGGGGAAGAGGGATCTGCCCTCCAGCAGTGGAATTATGCCATTTCTCAGGGGTACGGAGGAATACTCCTTCAGAACCGCGTAGAAATTGTCAAGGACCGCCGCATTACGGAAAAACAGTACGGTTACATGCAGAGCTATACGGAGTCAGGTTCCATTCCTTTTACAAATAAGGGCAGCCTTATTTACAGTCAGCCGGTAGCTGCACTGCCTCTTTCGGACGGTTCCCTGTATGTGCTTGCGTACGGTACAAATGAACTTTTGCATTTCAGCGTGAACGGGGACGTTCTGGAAAGAAACAGGGGGCCTCTTAACGGATTCGACAGGCCTCTGGATATTATCAGGCTTTCTTCCGGAAAACTCCTTGTCAGTGAAATGGCAGGCGACAGGCTTGCACTTCTTGAACCGGATGGAAGTTTTATCCGCTACATAGGAAAAACAGGAATCAATGTAGGGGAGATGGTTGGGCCTCAGTATCTTGCTGAAGACTCTTACGGAAACATATATGTTACTGACGGCGGCAATAATCGTGTTGATGTTTTTGATTCTGAAGGAAAGGGGCTTTTTTATTTTGGAGCACAGACTTCAGTTTTCGAAGGATTTGGACTTCCGACAGGTATAGCAGTAAGAAACGATATAGTGTACGTGGCAGACCGGATACGCGGCGGAATTTACATGTTTGACCGCTTTGGAAATTATATCGGTGTGCTTGTCAGGGATGAAACCCTCAGAAAGCCGGAAGGTATGAAAGTATGGGGTGACGATTCTTTTGTCATTACTGATGTGGTTACAAATGAGGAAGGAATCTCAAAAAGTGTTGTTTATGCAGTGGATGCAGCTTCCGGGGCCGTTCACCAGATTGCTTCTTCCGGTCATGCTCCGTCGAAACTTACCAGTGCCGTTTCTGATGCCAACGGAAATCTTATCGTAACGGATTTTATGGCAAATGAAGTCTGCATTATGTCTGGAGTTGATGAGCTTGTAGGCGGACTTTTTGTTCAGATTGAGCGGGTTATTGCAGACAGTTTTCCGAAAGTCATTCTTGAAATACGTGTAGAAAACAGAAAGAGGCAGCAGATTGTCGGACTGCAGAAGGCTAATTTTATTATCACGGAACAGCATCATGCCGTAAATGATGTCAATTTTATCGGAGCCGCAAATTATAATGATTTTGCTGACATTACTTTTGTAATAGACAGAAGCATGTCCATGAAGCAGTATGAGGAACAGCTTAATCATGCGGTTCGTGAAATCGCCGCTTCTATGGGAGCAAAGGGAAACATTACGGTTATCAGTGCCGGAGGTGAGCCTGTTCTTGAAGGCAGCGGAAGCAGTGAGAATTATGTTTCCTTCTCATACAAGAATCTTAAGGCTCCATATTCTGAAGTTGTGTCTTTAGACCGGGCCTTAAGACTTGGTGCAAATGATCTGATTAACAGGGAAAGAAAAAGAGGCATCATTTTCTTAACAGCAGGAAAATCAACTCAGAATTCCTTTACGAAGTACAGTCTTTCGGATATTGCAAATTATCTGAATAACAATTCAATATCTCTGAGTACTATAAATTTGAGTGACGGCGCTCTGGATGATGCCATAACTTATCTTACGGAAAATACTACAGGAAAGCATTATTATGTATACAGACCTGAGGGAATATCAGAAGTTATCGATGATATTGTGTCACTTCCGTCAGGACTTTACCAGATAGAGTATACTTCATCCATGCTTACGGATTACGGCCGGAGATATCTGCCTGTTGAAGTTGAGACTTATCTCCTCAACAGATCCGGAAGGGATGAAACCGGTTATTTCGCACCCCTTGAGTAAATGAATCTGTAATAAACTGACTGCCAGTCTGTTTTACAGATTCACCTTCATATTTCAGTCTCTCTTTACAAACTGAATGTAATCCAGACTCATTCCCGTATGACCGAGTCTGTTTTTGCTGTTTGCAGTAATTTCTACGAGAATAGTTCTAGGCTCTTCTATCGTAAAATATACAGGAACCCTTGATGTCAGTTCCCAGGAACCTAAAGGCGGGTCGCTTGGATATATTCTGTAGGAAATTCCGTCAAGAGAAAGATAGAATGCACTGTGGTCTCCGTCCGGGGCTTTTTCACAGAGCATGCATTCATAAGTTCCTGCAGGAAACTTAATTTTAAGACTGGCAGATGCCGCTTCGTCATTAAGCCGTGCACAGTATTTTTTGCTGGCAGCAGGATCATACATAACGATAAAATTGTGAAGAAGCATGGATTCTACTTCGTACCTGATTCCTCTTCCGGAATAGTTTATTACAGGAAGTTCCGTAAGTACGGGAGGAGAAGGAGGAATTTCTTCCTCGATATTTTCATTTAATGCCTCGTTTTTTGTAGATGAACAGGAAATGAAGGCAAGTATTGCTGCGAAAATCGGTAAAATCTGTTTTTTCATATTTACTCCGTAAAATATCGTGTCATCTTCGTGTACTGTAATTCTAACATAAGTTTTATAGTTTTGGAACACGGGGTTTTGCAAAGTTTTTCAACATGTTCTGGAGCAGTTCGTGAGCCTGTTCTGCAGAAACGTTTTCTCTTTTTTCATGGTATTCAACAAGGTTCTTTGGGATCTCATCGATAAATCTGCTTGGTTCGCAGCTTACGCTTGCATTCATTTTTCTTCTGCTCTGACAGCTTGATATAAGCAGTCTGTCCCTTGCTCTGGTTACGGCAACGTAAAAAAGCCTGCGCTCTTCTTCAACGGCATTTTCTCCGCCTTCCTCAACGGCCCTTGCATGAGGCATAAGGCCTTCTTCTGCTCCTGCTATGAATACAACTGGAAATTCAAGTCCCTTGCTGGCATGAACTGTCATAAGGTTTACCTTTCCTTTATCCGCTTCTCCGTCATCAAGATCATCCCTGCTTAAAAGAGTAATGCGGTTCAGGTAGGCGTAAAGGCTTGTGTCTTCGTTCATCGGATTGTTTTCCCACTGTTCCATGCTTTTTATAAGGCTTTCAATGTTCATGAATTTAAATCTGGCTGCTTTTTCGCTTTTCGGATTATCGGTTACGAGAAAATCAAAATAATTTATGTCAGCAACCATTTCCCTTACTTTTTTTGCAAGGCCTTTTCCTGAAAGCATGCTTTTGTTGTTTTCGATTATTGAGACAAAACTTTCAAGATCGGCTTTAGTTTTTTCCGATACCGGACATTCTTCCTGGGGACAGGTCAGTATTGCCTGAATTGCATCATAAAGTGGACAGCTCAGGTTTTTTGCGGTTTCATTAAGCACCTGTATCGTCGAGCGGCCGATTCCCCTTCGTGGTGTGTTGATTATCCTGAGAAGGTTTATATCATCATCATGATTAGAAATTACCCTGAGGTAGCTTATTATATCTTTAATTTCTGAGCGTTCAAAAAAAGATGTTCCGCCGCTCATTGTATACGGAATGTTGTTTTCCAGAAGGGCTTCTTCAATGGCCCGGCTCTGTGTATTGCTCCTGATAAGTATGCCGAAATCATCATATTTTCGTTTTTCGTCTGCTGAAATCCCCAGAATTCCTTCTGCTATAAAATCAGCTTCAGCTGCTTCGTTTTCCGGCATGTAAAGTTCTATAGGTTTGCCGCTGCCGTTTCCGCTCCATAGTTCCTTGTCTTTTCTGTTTGTGTTGTGTTTTATGACACCGTTTGCAGCAGCAAGAATGGTTCCGGTGGAACGGTAGTTCTGCTCAAGCCTTATTTCCTGTACTCCTGGAAAATCCTTTTCAAAGTTGATGATGTTCTGGTAGTCTGCACCCCGCCAGCTGTAAATGCTCTGATCGTCATCTCCGACAACAGCGACGTTTGTATCAGAAAGAAGGTGCATGAATTCATACTGCTGGTGGCTTGTATCCTGAAATTCATCAACCATAAGGTATTTGTATCTGGCTTTATAAGAGGCAAGTACGTCCGGATGTTCCTTAAAGAGTCTGATTGGAAGAACGATGAGGTCATCAAAATCAACTGCATTGTAAAGTTTAAGTCCTTCCTGATAGCCTTCATAGAGTTTTTTATATGCGTCCTGACTGTGTTCCCAGTTTTTTCGTCCTGTTTTTATGTCGCTGAATAAAGTTACGGTTTCATATAGATCCATTGCCTGGGCGCTCATTCCCAGTTCCCTGGCAGTTTCTTTAATGAGGGCTTTTTTATCAGTTTCGTCATATATAGAAAAATTATTTCTCCATCCAAGCTTGTCTATGTCCTGTCTGAGAATTTTTACTCCGAAAGCATGGAAGGTACTGACCGTAAGATTCTGGAGTTTTTTTCCTGTCAGTCCCTTTATTCTTTCTTCCATTTCCCTTGCAGCCTTGTTAGTAAAAGTAAGGGCAAGAATTGCACTTTGGGGTATTCCTTTTTCAAGCATGTTTGCAATACGGAAGGTTATTACACGGGTTTTTCCGGAACCAGCCCCTGCAATAATCAGGATGGGACCTTCTATTGTTGTTACGGCTCTGTACTGCTGTGGATTAAGTTCGTCTTTTAATGTGTCTTCAAGCATAGGGAGAGTATTTTAATGCTAAATTTTAATGGGGTAAATAGGGAGAACCTTAAGGGAATCTCTAAAAATTGCAATTTTTAGAGATAACTCTGAAAGAGCGATGTTTTAAGTCGTGACATTACAACGACTTAAAACTCGTCGGCATTCTCTAGAAATACACATTAGTGGATTTCTAGAGATGCCCTTAATCTTTTTTTTCTATCATTCGTGCCTTACGGATCTTAAGGGCAGGATTTTTGTCCTCAAGATTATATATGGCTTTTTCAAGCCTTGCTTTTTTTTCTTCGCCGAAATCAAAGAGGCTTTTTTGAACGGGAATGTCCTTTGATTCTATATTGCACGCGCAGACACCGAGAAGCCGTATTCCTGAAGTACCGTCGTATTTTTTCATGAAGAGTTTAAGTGCCCTTTCGTAAAGGTCATCGCTTGAACTGACTGGAGTAAGAAAGGTTTCCTGGACTGAAACCGTGGTAAAATCTTCATAGCGTATTTTAAGCATCACAGTGCGTGTTCTGGAGTTTTCTTTGTGAAGTCTCCACATTATGTTCCAGCATAGTTCCATTATGGCTTTTTCGATGGAATTTCTGTCGGTTAAGTCAAAATCAAAGGTTGTTTCCGTGCTTATGGAATGATTTTTTGCCTCTGAACCAAAAACATAATCTTTGTTTCCCCTGACGGCATTGTACAGAAAAGTTCCTGAGGACTGTCCGAAAATTGAAATTAAAAGATTAAGCGGTTTTGAATGTATCAGTTCAATTGTTGAAAGACCTATTTCTTTGAGGTGATTCTGGGTTTTGGTTCCTGCTCCCCATAGTTTTTCCAGTGGAAGGGAAAGCATGAATTTTTCTTCATCTCCGTTTTCAACTATGGTAAGTCCGTCCGGCTTTCTGTAGCCTGATGCTATTTTTGCAACATACATTGAGGAAGAAACTCCTATGCTTACTGTAAGGCCTGTTTTTTTGTGAACTTCATTTTTGATTTTTAAGGCGGCTTCTCTTGTGCTTCCGAATAATTTTTCTGTACCGGTCATATCTATAAAGGCTTCGTCTATGGACATCTGAAGTACTTCCGGTGAATAGGAATTGAAAATCTGCATGATTTTGTGGGAAAGTTCTGAGTATCTTGAGTAATTCCCCCTCAGGTAAATACCGTCAGGACAGAGTTCAACTGCTTTTGAAAGAGGCATGGCAGAGTGTATTCCGTATCTGCGGGCTTCGTAACTTGCAGTAGATACAACGGCACGGCGGTCTCCTGGCAGTCCTCCGACAATGACGGGTTTTCCCCTGTACTCAGGATGGTCATTCTGTTCAACTGAGGCAAAAAAGGCATCAAGGTCTACATGAAAGTATTTTTTTTCACAGACTGATGAATTCATGGGTTAATTCTCCGCTGCTGTTTAATGACCATGCGTTTATGATTATTTTTGGATTTGCCTTTTCTTCGCTGGAGTATACGATTTCAAGTTTTTCTGCCGGAAATTCAGGAAGAATGAACCTTACTTTCTTTGAATCCGTAAATTCATACAGAAAATTACTGTCAAAAAGCGGATTTGTGTTTTCGTCTTCGATTGTTATGTCGTACTTTATGTATTTGTGAGGAGCTTCAATATACAGATGTCCTGTCCTTATTCCGTAGAATACAGAATCTGTTTTCTGTACTTTCAATTGAGGAGGCTGTTCATTACCTGCTTTTATCACGGCTTTATCGTAAACAGAAAGTTTTTCAGGTTCAGAAAAGAAAATGGACTTCGTGAAGAATATTGATGCGGAAAGTATGCCTGTCGTTATGAGTATTGCCAGTGCATAACCGGAACAGGTTACGATTTTATTTGAACGGGGGGAGTTTTCTATTATTTTCAGCCGCATTATGATTCTCAGCCAGAGAAGCTGAAGGGGAAATATGGCGCAGCTGAAAACTATGCTGAGTGAAAAGGTTACTGGAATTTCATGAAAAATAAGAGAGGCATTTACCGGAGCGAGTATTGATTCTATAAGGTGAATTCCTGAAAACAGCAGGAGAAGGAAACATATTATAAGTACTGCCGTATTTTTTTGCCTTGAACTGATGTATATGATCAGGTATTCAAAGAGAAAAAAATACATGAGGGAAAACTGAATTGAAGAGAATATGAAAATATTTGCGGCACCTGCTATGAGCATTTGAAATGCAAAGCCTGAAAAGGATACGAAAAAATTCATATGCATCTGCAGTATGAACAGTATGAGCATGATGGTTATTGAACTGAGGGATGAAAATATAAGGCTTCCCGTAATCGTTATGTTCAGATAAAAAATGAGGGCCGTTAGCATTATGTATACAGGAATCCAGAAAACGGTCCTGGTCAGGTTTTTAATGCGTGAATAGTTGATGCTGTTTTTTGTAAATGCTTCAAAACAGAGCTTAAGCAGAATTAAAAATGTAAAGGTAATGAATAAAACGACGGAAGTACTTTCATTGATGAAAAAGCCCCTGTTGAATAGTTTTACGAAAGAATAGTTTCTGTCGTATCTGTCGCTGCGTTTTTTTATAAGGTCTTTTGCCAGGGAAGCAATAATTTTTCCGTCGCCCTTCCGTACGCCGATGCCTGCTGCCGCAATACCCCGTTTCAGAAATAGACCGGTCCTTTCATCTCTGCCTTCAAGATTTCTGTACATTCTGAAAATATAGTTAGGAAAAAGTTTAATGTCCCTGTCTTCTTCCGAAAAGGCGGAGTGAACTGCGCTTACAAGCCATAAGGGGGATATTTCTCCGTCGCTTCCGGATATTATTTCTCTGTCTCCAGTCGTGTGATAAAGGCATAGGGCACATGCAGAGGAGTTTTCGTATATCTGTTCTATGAATTTTTCAGTAGGGTTTGGAGACGGAAAGGAATCCTTTATTGAAAAATCGTTTTCTGCCGCGCTTAACAGGACTGTACAGGTGAAGGGAAGTTTTTCTTCGTTTATTCCCTGAAGGAAATTCATTACGAAAGTACTGTCTTCAATGTAAAAATTCTGGGTAAAGGCAAAGATTACGTTTTTTATTGAACTTTTATTGTCATCAGTGTCAGGATTTCCCTTTATGGTTATGACGATGTTTTCAGGAAAAAGATTGTCTTCGTTTACGGGGGTAAGGTGCTGGTATTCAGCGGGATAGCCTGCTTCTGAAAGTTCTTTGAAAATTGACTCTGACATCTGTGCCGGGGTCATCAGGGAAATTCCATTTTCCAGAGCCTGCAGAGACTGAAAGGATATCATGAGAAAAAATATTACCGCCAGCGGAATCCGTCTCAGTTTCAGCAGCATCATATATTTGAGTTTATAATTTTAGTGTTTACAATGCAATACCCATGCTGTATAATGGTAGTAGTATGTGCGCGGAAAAGAAAAAGTTTATTCTTGATTTACCTGTAAAGATTATTCTCACGGAGGACGGGGCCTCAAGTTTCATAAGTAATAAGAAAAAACTCCTGCGCATTCGCCTTGCTGATAATCTTGAAGAATATGGGGTCAGTATGGATAAGGTATCTCCTATGTCCATTCAGAGTATGATTCTTCTTGATTACATTTCAAAAATTGAAATTTCCATGCCTGAATTTGTTACCCGCCGGCAGGAGGTTATGGATCTTTCTAAAGTTATAGTTTTTTCCATCCTTTACAAACAGTTTGACCGTGAAATTTACAATTCCTTTATAAAATGTGACATTGTGCGCCGTCATAACAGGGCTAATCCTTCTCAGCTTATTGATGAAAAGACTGTAATGTCTGATAAACAGCTCAGGACTCAGCTGTCCATAAAGGATAATGTAATTCAGATGGCAAGGCAGACAATACTTGAACCAGTCTGGAAAAGCATCATGGACAATACGGAATTTACTCCTGAAGAGAAGAATGTTTATCTTCTCATGACGGAAAAGTTTCTTAACCGCCTCAGTCTTATGAACTGGTATATAATTACAAAATTCTATAAGGCAGACGGCTTTAATGAACTTTTAGGAATTCTCCGCCAGTCTCTTGCCAATTACATGGAAAAATCAAAAGTTGCAGAATATATTTCCGTAATGGTGATGGAACTTGCCCTTAATGCAGAGAATACTAATATCCGCAAGGAAGCCCGTATCCTTTACCGCGGTGTAGAAAACGGTGATACCCTTATTTATGATCCTGATATCCGTGCAAAAATTGTAAAGGAAATGGAACGGAAGCATGAGCTTGTATTCGTTTCATGGAAAATCGGAGGCGGTACAGCTGCTATCGGAAAGCAGGGACGTCTTCAGATAACTCTTTACAATAAAGATGATGAATTTCAGGAAATGAAAGAAAATATCGAAAGCAAGATGTCTGCAGACCTTAACAAAAGGTCCCTCATAGACTTTTACCGCCAGATGCCGGATGAAGCTGAAGGTACAGATCTTGGACTGTATTATCTTTCGTATCTGGAAGATGCCTGTAAAAAGGTGAACGTTAAGTTCGAGTCTCTTGTAAATCAGTTTACGTCAACAGACCTTACAGTCATTACGCTTATTTTTAATTTTTAGACTACATGCGGCACAAAGTTTTTCTGTATACAGTAATTTTTTTCGCGTTTGTAATATGTACATCCTGTTCTGATAACAGTCCTTCAGTGGCTTCCATTCAGGCTGTAACGATAATGGAATTCAAGGATGAAGTTTCGCTTCCGTCCGTAAGGCTTGCTCTTTTTGCGGAAGCATCCAGTGATGTTCAGCGGGCAAAAAAGCTTCGCGTGGTAAGTCGTGAAACAGGATTGTCATGGAACTGCACGGATTTAATAAAGTTCTCGGAAGGAAATAAAAAGAACTGGACAGGAAGTTCCAGTATTGTTCCTGCAGAAAACGAAATGATTCCTGAGGGAGCGTATTCTGTTATATATACGGACTGTGCTGATGCTGTCTGGGAAGGCGCCTTTTCGGTCCGTTATGACAGGGAATTACTTACAAAGAAAGCCCGTGAATTTCCGGAGTGCATAAAAGTTTCCAAATCAGAGAAAGCCGCAGTGTATGATGAAAACGGTGTATTGAAATATTTTGGTGAAAAAAAGAAAACCTGGACGACAATAGAAAAAGTACGTGCTGATATAAAAGATGCTGCTTCATTCAGAATCTGTTATTATCTCAGCGGAGAAAATATTATGATACTTATGCCTGAATACGGCATATCAGACAAAAAGTCTGAATAAAAAATTTTTAGGAGAATTAAGGTGAACGAACAGGAAACCACGGCTGACAGTAATAATTCGTCGGCTGCTGTTGCAGAGGATCCCGGCGCTGACAGTAATAGTGCAGTGTCGGTTTTCAGAAGGACAATCAAGACTTATGTTCTGCGTGCAGGACGTATGACTGACAGTGAGAAGCGCAGTTATGAAGAACTGCATCAGGTCTGGTGTCTCCCTTTTGAGCACAAGACATTAAATTTTACAGAAATTTTCGGTAATACAAATCCGGTAACTTTTGAAATTGGTTTTGGAATGGGACATGCTACGGCTGCAATTGCCAGGGCTAATCCAGAGATGAATTATATAGGCTCAGAAGTACATGTACCGGGTGTTGGACGCCTTCTCAGTGAAATAAAGAAAAATCAGCTTAAAAATCTTTTTATCATAGAATATGACGCTCTTGAAATTCTTAAGAGCATGATACCTGACGGTTCTATTGAAGCATTTCATATTTTCTTTCCTGATCCATGGCCTAAGAAGAAGCATCATAAAAGACGTCTGGTACAGCGCCCGCATACTGATCTTCTGATGCAGAAACTTACTCCAGGCGGTTACATTTATTTTGCTACTGACTGGCAGGAATATGCGGAGGAAGCCCTGTCTGAACTTGAAGCAACTGATGGCTTGAAAAACAGATATGAAGGTTTTGCTCCTCATCAGGAGTGGCGTCCGCGTACGAAATTTGAGCAGAAAGGTATTGATGCCGGACGTAATATTTTTGAACTGTATTTTGAGAAGGAAGAATAGAAAAGATGGATCTTTTTGATATGGAACAGGCAGTTTCGGAGAATGAGCGGATCAAACGGGAACGTTCTTCTGTCCGTATCGCTGAGCTGGAAAAACTGATCCTGCGTTATCAGAAATCTTATTATAACGGCGAGGGAGAGATATCTGATGCAGAGTTTGACCGGCTTTGGGATGAACTGAAAGTTCTTGATCCTGCAAATCCAATCCTTCACAGAGTAGGTCAGGATTCCGGAAATTTTCAAAAAGCTCCTCATGTAATGCCTATGGGCAGTCAGGAAAAGGCTGCGGATCCTGAGCAGTTTCTTGAATGGGTAAAAAAACACGAATATTCTGAATATCTTGTTGAATATAAACTTGACGGCGCCAGTCTTGAACTTCAGTATAACGGAGGAACTCTCCTCAGGGCAGTTACAAGAGGTGACGGAACGACAGGGGATGTAATTACTGAAAACGCAGTAAAAATGAAAGGGGTTCTTAAACAGCTTTCAGGGGTTCCTTCAGCAGCTGCTTTTACAGGCGGCATTCGCGGTGAAGTCATAATGACTCATACAGTGCATAAATCTCTTTACTCTGACAAGGCTAACTGCCGGAATGCAGCAAACGGCCTTATGAAGAGAAAAGACGGGGAAGGCAGTGAAAACCTGACTTTAATCGTGTATGACGTCTGGGCTACAGAAGGTGAGCAGCCTTTTAAGGATGAGGAAGAAAAATTACTCTGGCTGAAGGAATGCGGTTTCAATGTTGTTCCTCTTAAAATTTGCAGCAGTGCACAGGAAGTAATTGATTACAGAAGTTCCGTAATGGAAGAAAGAAAAAATCTTGATTATGACATTGACGGACTTGTAATAAAAGAACGGACTGTAAATCATGAAGATGCAAGCCGTGACAGACCTGACAGGCAGATTGCCTTTAAATTCAGTCTGGAAGAAGCAGTATCTGTTGTCCGTGATGTTGAGTGGAATGAAAACGGTGCGACCTATACTCCTGTTGCTGTTTTTGATCCGGTGGATTTAAATGGTACTACAGTACAGCGGGCCAGTCTTGCTAATCCGAACAATATACGTTCCCTTGGCCTTATGATTGGAAGTCACGTGGTTGTAGTAAAAAGGGGAGAGATAATTCCCAAAATAGAAGCTGTATTGAAAAATGACGGAACGGCTGTTACTTTTCCAGTACGTTATCCTGAAAAATGTGCGGTCTGCGGAAGTGTACTTCAGGATGAGGGAACCAGACTTTTTTGTCCCAATAAAGAGTGCCCTAAAAAAGTTCTTCACCGTCTGTTGAAGTGGGTAGATGTCTGTGATATCAGGGATCTTGGAGAAACTCTTGTAACGCAACTTTTTAATTCAGGACTTGTAAAAAGCATAAGTGACATATACAGGCTTGATGAAGAAAAACTTACTCCGTATTTTTTGAATGAAGAAAGCATTTCTCTGGAAAAAAAGTCTCTTGGGGCAAAAAAAGTTGCTGCCTCAATTCAGTCTCACAGAAAACTTTCTCTCTCTCAGTTTGTTGCAGGATTTGACATCGAGGGAATTGGTGAAACTGTTGTAGAAAAACTCGTTGATGCAGGCTATTCTACCCTTGAAAAACTTTTTGCTGCCGGAGAAGATGAAATATCTTCAGTTTATGGTTTTGCAGAAGTAATGGCTTCTTCATTCTGTAAAGGTTTGAAGGAATGTTCTGAAGAAATGAGGAATCTTGTTTCTTCTGAGACGATTGTCCTTACGGAAGGCGAAAAGTCTGGACGTCTTGCAGGAATGTCATTCTGCTTTACAGGTGAACTTGTTACCATGAAGAGGGCTGATGCCCAGAATCTTGTAAAACAGAACGGAGGCAGCGTAAAGTCTTCTGTCGTAAAAGGTCTGAGCTATCTTGTTACTAATGATACTTCTTCAGGTTCTTCAAAAAATGTTAAGGCTGCTTCTTTAGGAATTCCTGTAATAACTGAAAAAGAGTTTCTTGAACTCATTCAAAAGTAAAATTTCCTAAAAAATAATCAGGACTTACGGACTGCATGTAGAGCCTCATTTCCCAATGGAGGTGAGGTCCTGTTGCCAGTCCCGTGCAGCCGCTTAAGCCTATAAGCTGGCCTTCTTCCGTTATGTCACCTTCCTTTACATCAAGCCGGCTCATGTGGTAGTAAAGGCTGTACAGTCCGGGCAGATGTTCTATTACGACACTGTATCCTGTAGAAACCCTGTCTTCAGCAAGAACGACTTTTCCTCTTGCACAGGCATGTACTTCCGTTCCTTCCGGAACTCCGTAATCAATTCCATGATGAAGTCCGGTTGTTGAGCCTCCTGTGTTGTACTTGTAAATGCGCCTGTCAGCAAAAAAAGAGGTCCTTCTGTTTGAAGAAACGGGAGCATTGAAAGGGGCTGTCTGCCATACTGCCGTTTTATCCGTTGCTGCAAGTATTGCATTCAGTTTTTCTATATCCTGCTGTCTTCTTGGCGAAACATCAGTTTTTATTGAGGTGTTTTTTCCGTCAAGCCAGAGGGTTTCGCTTACAAAATCTTTATGCAGAAGGGTCATAGGAAGTTCCAGAGTTTCATCTGCACTGTCACAGACAGAACATTTTATTTTAAGTGTCCATCCGTCTTTCTGGTCCCACCAGGTAGAAAGGGGAATTGCAGCCAGTAGGGTAACTGAAAAATTATTTTTTTTATTATTTCCGCTGATCCGGTAAAAATCTGATGAAGAAAGTTCCCTGCCGTCGAGCAGGAGAGTGAGGCTTGCTTTAGTCCTGGCCGCTTCTTTTTTATTTTTAAGTGGAATGACCGTCATTCTTACAAACTGTGCATCACCTGGAAATGCTTCCCTGCTGTATTTTATTTCAAAAGCGGCGGAATCTTTTTTTATTGAAAGGTCTTCTGCCTGCAGGTAAAAAAATGCAAGCAGGCAGGCAATAATTAATGCAGCTTTTTTCATTGCATATCTCCTGATGATCTTTTTATGTCTTTTAGTACCAGCTGAAGGGTTTCAACACCGTTGAACACGTTTCTTTCCACATTGAACAGAATGTCAACTCTGTCTCCGATTTCTATTTCTTTGTGGAGCCTGTCTCCTTCATTCCAGAATAATGCAGGCCACCTGGTTTTACCGGCCTGAATGTTCAGTTTGAGGTGCTGTTTTTCGCCCTTGCCGATTGCGATTCCGTCTGTGACAGTAAGATTTTTTGCCATAAAAAGCAGAGGTGGATTTTCTTCTCCGTAAGGTTCAAACCTGTCGCATATCTTTATTATGTCTGTGGTGATGTAGGCTGGAGGCAGTTCTGCGTCAACCTCATAGCTGTCTTTTTCTGATTCGCTGAGTTCTATTGAACCCGAAAGAATTTTAAGCTGTTTTTCCAGTTCCGGAAGGTTTTCTTTTTTAAGACTGAATCCCGCTGCTGCATTGTGTCCTCCAAAATTGAGGAAAAGATGGGAAAGATTGTTGAGGAATGCCGTAAGATTGAAATCCCTGCAGCTTCTCATGGAACCAATGGCCATATCATCGATAACAGTTACAGCCATTGCAGGAATGTCGTAGGTAGAAACTAACCTTCCTGCCAGAAGCCCGCACACACCCCTGTTGATTCTGGGATCCATCACTACACACAGCTTTCCATTGTAATTAGGAATTGAAGCCTGTGCCTGCATTATTCCGTAATTCCAGGCATCTACGGAAAGCTGTTTTCTCTGCGCGTTGAGGGCTATTATTCTGTCTGCCGTTGCTTCCCTTACAGAAGGTTCTTTAGCAAGAAAAAGTTCTGCTGCAAGTTCAGGCTGTCCGAGTCTGCCTGCCGCATTCAGATTGGAAACTACGTTCCAGCTTAAATCTATTGATGTTATGTGACGGCCCAGCAGATTAAGTCTTGACAGCAGTTCTTTCAGACCGTTTCTGACTTTTCCGGAGTTAAGGGATTCGAGACCTTTTTTTACGAAGATCCGGTTTTCGTTTTTCATGGGCATTATATCTGCCAGTGCTGCCAGTGCAACCAGCTGCAGGTCTTTTTCTTCCAGCGAAGCAAGCTTTGGATTTTCTTTTTTCAGCGACTGCTGGACGTATGTAACGTAGATGTTGTAAAAACCCCCGATTTCCGTAGGAGCATGGTTACCGTATCTTGCGATTTTCGACATGTCTTTTATGCGCAGAAGGGAACTGTCAGAAAACTGAGGAAACAGCCTGGATATTTCAGTTCTTATGTCCATGAAGTTGAATTCAATTCCGGAACCAAAAATATTATTGAGCTGTTTTTTTATGGTGTTTTCATCCCATACCAGTATGATCTGACCTTTCAGATATTCCGGCAGCCGTGTATGGCTTATGCTTACTGTTCCCGGAACAACCGTTTCGTCAATTCTGCTTACAGGGATTAGATTGCGCAGTTTTATGCACTCAATCATGCTTGCGTCATTCAGGGGCCGTACATTCAGAAGGGTAACTTCCTGTTTGTACCATTTGCTTTCGCTGAATCTTAAGGCGCTTACCAGTTTATAGGCAACTGCACAGCCTGAAATGTCTTTAAATGGATAACCTGAATTTTCTAATTTCGGATCAATCAGTATGGCATTTTCAGGAAGAGTTTCCGGTGCGTTATGATGGTCTGCAACAATTACATCCATTCCTTTTTCTGCAGCCAGCGCAATTTCCTGTACGTTTGAAATTCCGCAGTCAACGGTTATTATGAGCGTACCGCCTTCTTTTTCAAAATCTTCTATTGCCTGAACGGAAAGCCCGTATGCATCGTCACCGGAAGGCAGCTTGTAACGAACGTCAATTCCCATGGAGGAAAGACAGTCATATAGAACAGTAGTTGAAGTTACTCCGTCAACGTCCCTGTCACCGAATATCAGGATCTTTTCACCCTGTTCCCTGGCGTCGAGAATACGGTCAACGGCATCTTCCATGGAGTTGAAGAGAAAAGGCGAGTGGGTAAATCGAAGGTCATCTTCCATATAATACAGAATGTCCTTGCCTTCCGTTACGTTCCTTCTTGAAAGGATACTGGCACTTAATGAGTCCAGACCGTATTTGAGCCTCATGTCTTCTATTTCTTTTTTAGTTATTTCTTTCTTAATCCACTGGGACATATATTTTCCTTAAATATTATTTTTTATTTTTCAGAGGATACCCTCTCCTGATTTTAGGGTATTCAGTAGTGTTCCCACAGAGTTTTCAAGTATGTGGAAGACAGCCCGTTTCATCTTGTATGCAGAAGAAGCGCTGACTTTCATTCTCCTGACTGTTCCCGGAGAACATTCATTGACGGCCATAAGATATGCAAGGGCTTCTCCATCTGTTTCAATGAGTTCAGATCTGAGTGCCAGGGATTCTCTGTAAGTCTGCCAGCAGTCTTCGCATATGAATCCTGATGAATATTCAGAATAGAAAGACCGGCTGTGGGGCTCAAGAATGTTTTTGCCGCATTCGGAACACTGGTGTACATCCGGCTGCACTCCCAGTAAAGCCAGATATCTCCAGAGAAACCTTAATGTTCCAAGCCTTGCTTCTTCTTCAGAACTTAAATCAATTCCATTGAGAAATGCATTGAGAAGTACAAAGGCTTTCTGATTTTCCCCGGCGCATTTTGTTTTGAGTATAAGTTCACCTGCAAGATTTGCCGCATAGATTTTATATATATCGTCTCTGAAGGAAGGATGAAATTCTTTTGAGTCAAAGTCCGTTATTTTTTTTGAATGTCTGGATTCATCTTCATACAGCCATATGTTTCCGGAGTTGAAGGGCTGCACCAGAGATCTCAGCTTATTTTTCGGACCTCCGTATAGCAGTGCGTTGAAAATTCCCAGATCCGGTGAAACTGCACAGACGTTCCGGTTGTTTTCTCCCTGCTCCCGTACGGTAAGTATGACCGCCTGAGTACATTTGTTTCTTTCACCCATAGCATTAATATACTCCTTTTTTTAAATGATGTGTTTAAAAATCCCTTCTCAGTGAGGCAAATTTATTTATTTTTTTTTTAGAATTATGAAACCGTAAATAATAATAGACAAAGGAAAAGAGATGAGTTATAATTTTGCTACAATTTTAAAAGAAGGAAGTAGCTATGATTTTTCCACTTGAAAGTATGGTTGAGTTTAAAGAAGGAATGTATGAAATAACGGTTGCTGCAAGTCGCCGCGCCTATCAGCTTGCCATGACAAAGGATCCTCTCCTTGAAGAAAATGACGGAAAGGTTGTAAGCCTTGCTGCAAAACAGCTCTTTTCAGGTGATGTACATTATTCAATCGAGGAATCGAAACGCTAAAGTCTTCTGATGAAACGCGTTATAGTAATTTTTGCACCGACAGCATGCGGAAAGACTGCTTTGGCCGAGAATATTTTCGGTAAGGGCAGCCTTTCTTGTTTTAAAGGCATGGGAGAAGTTGTAAGTGCAGATTCACAGACTGTTTACAGGGGTCTCAATATAGGAACTGCAAAACCTTCTCCTGAAGAAATGGAGCTGCTTCCCCATCATCTTATAGACATTGTTTCTCCTTCAGTTCAGTTTGGAGCAGGTGATTTTTTTGATCTTGCTGATGCTGCCTGCCGTGAAATTCTCTCAAGAAATAAGTTTCCCGTTGTTGTTGGTGGAAGCGGCTTTTATATAAGGAATTTTCTTATGGGGCTTACATCTGCTCCTGTATGCAGTCCTCAAGTGCGCCAGTTCATAAAGGACAGGCTTGCTGCGGAGGGGGGCCGGGTATTGTACGAAGAACTGTGTGCCGTAGATCCCGTTTATGCTGCAAAAATAAATCCAAATGACAGTTCCAGGGTTTGCAGGGCACTGGAGGTTTATCATACTTCCGGAATGCCTCTTAGTTCTTATAAAATGCCTGAAAACTTAAGGCCGGACTATGAGTTTCTTGTACTTGTCCTTAACCGTGCAAGGGAAGATCTGTACCGCCGTATTGATTTAAGGGTTGATAAAATGTTTGAAGACGGGCTTGAACAGGAGGTTGCCGCTCTGGTAAAAAACGGCTGTACAAAAGACACTCCTGCGATGAAGGCCATAGGGTACAGTGAGTTTTTCCTGGATGGCATGACTTTGCCTCAGATTAAGGAAAGAATAAAACTTGACAGCAGGCATTATGCAAAAAAACAGTATACTTACATGAAAGGAATTCCCGGTGCCGTTATTGTTGATGCGGATGACATGAAAAAAATAGAAAGCCTTATCATGAAATTCTGTTCCCGTTAAGGGGAATGCTTATAGTAAAACAGGTTCCTTCTTTTATTTTTGAAGATACGCTTATGTTCCAGTTCATTGAGTCGATTATTGTTTTTACGACTGAAAGGCCTATGCCGTATCCTGCTTCCCGTCTGGATGATGTTCCCCGGTAAAAAAGATCGAATATGTGTTCCAGATCTTTTTCTTCAATTCCGCATCCAGAGTCTTTTATGGAAACTTCAATGCAGCAGTCTTTCTGTTCTGCCTTCAGTTCTATGGAATCTCCGTCCTTTGTATAGCGGACTGCATTTCCGAATATGTTTTGAATTGCCCTTTCGAAAAGTGTTTTGTCCATAGGAATTTTTGTCTGTTCATCCACCTGTATGAGTGAGGTGATTTTTCTGTTGTAAAGTTCTGCCGTTGAGCAGCAGGATGACAGTATGTCGGTAATTACGGGTTTTAACGGCGTTACGACAAGGTTTCTTGCCCATTCAGTATTGTTCAGTTTTACATAATCAATAAGGTCATTGATCATGTCTTCAAGAACTTCGCTTTTATCGTGGATGATTTTGAGAGAGTTTTTTACGGATTCTGAATCCATTTCTCCTGCAACGCCGTCAGTAATTGCTTCCGTATAGCCTTTTATGAGTGCAACAGGAGTTCTGAGGTCGTGGCTTATTCCCATAATGAATTTTACGCGCCTTTCTTCGTCTTCTTTCAGTGAAGAACGCATTTTTTCAAGGCTTTTTATGAGTGAAGTTATTTCATTTGAATTGGTTTTCTTCAGACGGTTTTCATCGAGCCTTGCATCAAGGTTTCCGTCTGCAATTTTACGTGTATGTTCCTCTACGTATGAGATGGATGAGGCGATTGACCGTGATACTTTCCATATTGCTATTATTGCACCTGTCTCAAAGAGAATCAGGAATGTTATGGCAGGAAGTATAAATTTTGCCGTGCGCTTCTGCTTATTTTTATGGATGGAAGCCCTGCTTATGATGAGTATGTTTCTGAATCCTTTTTTACCCGAAATTCCTGAACCCGAACGGCCTTCGTGAATCTGATAGTCATATTCCCCGCTTGTACTGTGTATGAAATCGAACAGTTCTTCTGTTGTAATTGTCTGTCCTGACTTAATCTGAGGGATGCTGGAAGTTATGACCGTATTGTCATAATAGATGAGGAGCTGTATTCCCGGGGGCACATGCTTGATTGCGTCCTTTATTTCCTGCCATTCGTTGTCGCTCATGCTGATGTTTCCAAGGCGGCGTACTTCTTTGTATCCCTGCATGAGATAGCGTTCCGGTGAATTCAGGTAATGGTAGACCGGCAGGGAGATTACTGCAGTAAGAGGAATTATTACAATTATCAGGATCAGAATCTGCAGCTGCTTCTTAATTTTCATCTGTCAAACCTGTAGCCCATTCCGAACATTGTGTTTATATATTTTGGATTTGCCGGATCTTCTTCGATTTTTTTTCTCAGTCTCTGAATGTATACGGCTACTGCTGTCAGGTCGCCGTAAGAATTCTTCCAGACGTGGTTGTAGATTGATTCTGGATTAAGGGGGCGTCCGTCATTTTTTACGAGATATTCCAGTACTTCGTATTCTTTTGTAGAAAGGGGGATCTTTACGTTGTCTTTTTTCAGGAGGCAGCTGTTGCAGTAGAGGGTGTAGGGACCGAAGGTTATTGTTTCTTCGACGGAAGCTTCTGTCACCGAAAGTCTGTCCAGCTTTGATTTTACCCTTGCCGCAAGAACTTTTGGGCTGAACGGTTTTGTAACGAACTCATCCGCACCGTATCCGAGGGCTGTGATTATGTCTTCGTCTGCATCTCTGGCACTTACGATTATTACTGGAATGGTAGTTTTATGGTACTGCCTGAAATATCTCAGGAATTCAAGTCCGCTCATACCCGGAAGGTTTAAGTCCAGCAGCACGAGATCCGGCTTGAAGCCGTCTGACATGAGTTTTATGGCATCTTCGGCTGTTTCGCAGCTTTTTGTGTCAAAACCTGCATTTTTCATATAGAGACAGATTAATTCCGACATTTCGAGAACGTCTTCAATAACTAATATTTGGTTTTTCATACTTTTATGATAGTGCCGTGATTTACAAAAAACAAAAAAAAACTGTTATTTTCACTGATAAATTTGGTGTAGATTTTTTACAGGAATTTTGATTTAATACTTGACGGCTGAAAGAATTACGGCCATTATTAAAAGTGATATATATGATTGAAGTTACGCGTCTGAATGGAAAAAAATACTGGATAAATCCTCATCAGATTGAATGCATGGAACTGAAGCCGGATTTGACCCTGACGCTGCTTTCTGGAAAGACTGTCGTTGTTTCAGAAACTCCGGATCAGATAGTTGATCGTATAGTGGAATACAGAAAGCGTATAGGTAATTACAGTCAGGAATTATAGAAAAGTACGAGTCTTAAGTAAAAATTTGGGAGGATTTTTATAATATGGATATAGCTTCTATTATAGGCTTTATCGGTGGCGTAGCCATGGTTATGCTCGGTGTTATTTCCGGTGGTTCTTCCGTTATGAACATCGTTGATATTCCGTCTGTCATCATTACTGTAGGCGGTTCTTACATGGCACTTTTCGTTTCATCTCCTATGAATCTTGCTGTCGGAATCTGGGGTATCCTGAGCCGCTGTTTTAAGACTTTTGATTTCGGAGAAAAAACTGCCGTTCAGAATATGGTTAATCTTGCAGAAAAAGCCCGTCGTGAAGGTATTCTTGCGCTGGAAGAAGGTCTTGACGATATTGATGATAATTTTTTGAAGGAAGGTCTCCGCCTTATGGTCGACGGAAGTGATGCTTCTGCAATCCGTGCGATTCTTGAAAACGAAATGGCACAGGCTGAGGCCCGTCATATGGAATGGGCAGGTGTTATGGCTCAGTGGGCCGGTTATGCTCCTGGTTGGGGAATGATGGGTACAGTTATTGGTCTTATCGGTATGTTGCAGAACCTTGAAGATAAAAGTTCCCTTGGTCCTAACATGGCCGTTGCTCTTATTACCACACTTTATGGTTCCATGCTTGCTAACTGGCTTTTTGGTCCTATGGGTACAAAACTTGTTGCTCAGAACACACGGGAAATGAATGCAAAGGAAATGGTTCTTGAAGGAATTCTTTCCATTCAGACTGGTGATAACCCTCGTATTCTTGCTCAGAAACTTCTTACTTATCTTGATCCAAAAACAAGAAAGGCTATTGAAGCAGATGTCCTTAAGGATTGATGAATGAGTAAAAAAGAAAAAAAAGAACCTGCAAAACCGTCAACCGCGTGGCAGGGAACTTACGGTGATATGATTACTCTCATGCTCTGCTTCTTCGTAATGCTTTATAACCCTGAAGAATCAGACGCAATTCAGATGGCAGCCCTTCAGGCATCTATCTCTAATAATAATACAGGCGGAGGAATCTCTTTAAGTCCCGGCAGTCTTGCTGACATGGGTAATGTTGTAAGTGCACTTCCTTCCATGGAAAAGGGAAAGGCGCTCGGTGTGGCTTACAAAAAGGCTGTTTCGAGTTTTACTCCCCAGACAAAATCCAATAAAGTTACGATTACAAGTGATGAACGGGGAATAGTTATTTCTCTTGCTTCGGATGCTTTTTTCAGGCAGGGAAGTGCTGAACTTGATATGGAACAGGCTCGGGATACCCTCAGGAATATTTCTGTTTTTTTCAGGGCTGAAGAGGTAAAGGGCAGAAGATGGAGAATTGAAGGACATACAGATAATACTCCGGTTCCTTCTGGCGGTGCATATCCAAGTAACTGGGAGCTGTCTGCGGCCAGAGCTGCAAATGTCCTGCATTATCTGACTGATTTTGGTGTAGATGAAAAGATGTTTTCTATAGCAGGATATGCGGATACCCGGCCTAAAGTTTCCAATAACACGGAAGAAGGCCGTGCTTATAACAGACGGGTGGATGTTATAGTACTTGATGACGGACATTTTTAGATTCTGTTCATCGAGAATTAAATTGTTAAAAAATTAAAAAATATAACCGATAAAAAGGTATAGGGATATTTCTGAATTTTTCAGATGGTCCCGTTTATGAGTTTTGGAGGAAAGATATGGCAGATGAAGGCGCAGCAGACGACTTAGGCGGCGGAGATCTTGGTGGTGATACATCATCTAAGAAAGGCGGCGTCGGCGGTCTTTTTTCCGGATTGCTTAAGTGGATTCTTATTGGCGTTGCAGCGGTTATTCTTGTTGTAACAATAGCAGTTGTGGTTTTTAAAATCATGAGTCCTTCCGGTTCTGCAAAAAATATTCCTATCTCAGAGGAATATAAGACAACCAGGGAAGAACTTGACTGGTATCGTTCTATTGAACAGATCAGGACACAGACAAGTGATCTTGTCCCTGCCAGTGTAACTGTAACGGTTGCCATCGGATATAAAAAAGATGATAAGCGTGCAGCATCAGAAATTACTGCAAGGCAGGTTGAGCTTATTGACTTCCTCAGGCGTTTCTTTGCTGAGTGTACTGTTGATGACCTTAAGGCAACTAATGAAGATGTTATCAAGCAGCAGATAAAGGATCAGATAAATGAGGATATCCTGACAAGTTCTACTATCAGGGATGTTAAATTTACTCAGAAGGATGTGATTCAGCAATGAATGAGGTTCTTTCACAGGATGAAATTGACCAGCTGTTACAGGCTATCAGTTCAGGCGAAAGTGATTCTGATGAATTTAAGCCGGTCAGTGACACCCGAAGAATTAAGATTTATGATTTCCGTCGTCCGGATAAATTCTCAAAGGAACAGATTCGTACAGTTTCAAATATGCACGAATCTTTTGCCCGTTTGACGACAACAAGTTTATCTGCACAGCTGCGCTCCCTTGTTCATGTTCATGTTGCTTCTGTAGATCAGCTTACTTATGAGGAATTCATCAGGTCTATTCCGACGCCTACAACTCTTGCAGTTATAAACATGGATCCTCTTAAGGGGAATGCTGTTCTTGAGATTGCTCCGGAAATTACATTCATTATGATAGACCGTCTTTTTGGCGGTAAAGGTGATACCGGCGGAAAAGTAAACCGTGACCTCACTGATATTGAACAGTCTGTAATGGAAGGTATTATTGTACGTATTCTTGCAAACATGCGTGAATCCTGGACACAGGTAATCGACCTTCGTCCAAGACTTCAGCAGATTGAAACTAATCCGCAGTTTGCTCAGATTGTTCCTCCTAACGAAATGGTCATTCTTGTGACTCTTGAAATTAAAATTGGTGAGGAAGCAGGTATGATGAATATCTGTATTCCTTATATTACCATTGAGCCGATTGTATCAAAGCTTTCATCCAGCTTCTGGTTCAGTTCGGTAAGGCGTGGATCAACTACTCAGTATCTGAGCACCCTTAAGGAAAAGCTTGCTGATGTTTCAATGAAAATTGTTGCAGAAATCGGCAGTATTAATGTTCCGATTAAGGATGTTCTTGGCCTCAGGGCAGGTGATGTTATCCGTCTTGAAAATGCTAAGGTTGGAGATCCTCTTACATTAAGTGTAGGCGGAAAACCGAAATTTTACTGTCAGCCTGGTGTTGTAGGCAAAAAAATGGCAGTTCAGATTATAAACAAAATTGAAGAAATTCAGGATGAAGAATTTGAAGAACTTAGTGCAGAAGGAGAAGAAACTATATGAGTGAAGGTTCTATTTCACAGGAAGAAATTGACGCATTGCTGTCCGGCGTTGACATGGGCGGACTTACTTCCGGCGGTACTTCTTCTATTGTTCCGGAAGCAAATATTGATGTTCCGACACTGCAGAATTTTGTATCTTTAACAAAAGATAAATTTGCAGAAGTAATTAAGAATATGACGGAAAAAGATACCGTCGTAAGTTCTGCTGAAGTTGAAGTAAGTGACCGTGATGTATTTATGTCACGTCTTCCTGAGGAACTTATTGCCGTAATGGCAGATTATTCCACAGGACTTATCGGTGATCACCTCTTTGTAATGTCAAATGAACTTGCAACTAAGCTTGTAGGTCTTATAAATAAGGAAGATAATCCGGCTCTTGATGATATGGGACTTTCTGTACTTTCAGAAGTTATATCATCCATGTCAGGTTCTGAAATTACTGAACTTTCTAAAGGCGGAAAACTTCCTGGTCTTGTAACTAATCCTCCTGAAGCTGTCAGTCAGCCTAAGGCTATGGTCCGCATGCCTCAGAATAAATTTGCCCTTGTTACTTTCCAGCTTAAACTGGACGGTCAGGACTATACTCTTTGGGAAGCAATCGGCGGTTCTGTAGCAGAAGGAATGGCCCGTGCTCTTGGTGGAGGAGCTCCAGCTGCTTCTGCCGGCGGTATGGGAGTTTCTCCTGCATTTACAGGCGGGTTTGCAGGCGGTACTGCAGCTGGTGCTGCTGTTTCTCCTATGATGATGACAGGCGGTGGCATGCAGCAGCCTATGATGGGTATGCAGCAGCCTATGATGGGCATGCAGCAGCCGATGATGGGTATGCAGCAGCCGATGATGGGTATGCAGCAGCCGATGATGGGTATGCAGCAGCCTATGATGCAGACGCCTCCTAACGTACAGTCACTTCAGTTCCCGAATCTTATGCAGCCGATGACGGCCAGTGAGCAGGGAAATATCGGCCTGATCATGGATGTTAAGATGGAAATGACCGTAGAACTCGGTCGTACTGAACGTACCATCAAAAATATCCTTGGTATGGGTGAAGGAACTATTATCGAGCTTGATAAACTTGCCGGTGAACCGGTAGATATTTTAGTAAACCATAAACCTATTGCAAAAGGTGAAGTCGTAGTTATTGATGAAAACTTCGGTGTTCGTGTAACGGAGATTCTTCCGGCTATTGAACACGTTGCTTCTCAAATGTAGCATTACGTTTACTGGGTGGGGGAACATACGATTTACTCAAAAAAAATAATTTCTCTTTTACTGTTTTTTGCATTTTCTGTGTTTACGATTTTGCCGGCTCAGGATGTTTCAGAATCCGTTTCTGAGACTGAAGTGGCTTTACAGGCTGAAGGTTCAGCTGCTGAGGATCCGGTTTTGGATTCTTCTGAAGCACAGATTCAGCTTAATCAGTCAGAAGGAAGCGGAACTGCAGGGGTCTGGGATTTTATCCGCATGATATTTGTTCTTGCTATTGTTGTTGCCGCCATTTATATTCTCTTCAGGTTTGTAAAAAAAAGAACGATGCCTTCTGCTTCTTCAGATGATCCTTTTTTACGGAATGTGTCTTCAATTTCTCTCGGTCTTGGAAAATCCGTTCAGATTATTACACTTATAGATAAGGCTTACATTGTAGGCGTGTCTGAATCCGGAGTTTCACTTATCGATAAAATAGATGACAGGGAACTTATCAATGCAATGAATCTTTATAATGACAAGCATGCAGATGTAAAAAAGCCACGTTCCTTTGCAGAAATACTTGATATTTTTCTTCCTCCCAAAAAGAAAGATACTTCTTCAGATGAATCGGTATTCAGCAGTTCTACGGAAGAGATTCTGGAACAGTTGAAAAATAAACGGCTTAATACGGAGGATAAATAATTGAGGAAGTTTCTGATTGTTTTTCTTCTGTGTTTTGTGCCTGTTTTTTCAGTCTGGGCCCAGACAGTCCGTTCTGATTTTCCTTCAGGTTCTACTTCCGGAACGACTCAGATGTCAGGTAATCCTTCACCTGTGGAGGTTCCAAACATTACGTTTTCTGCTACTGCACCTCAGAGCGGAAAGCAGGTTGCCTTCAGCGTGCAGCTGCTTCTTATTCTTACTCTTCTGACTCTTGCACCGAGTATTCTCATACTTACAACCTGTTTTTTAAGGTTCAGTATCGTTCTTGATTTTATAAAGAGGGCCCTATCCCTTCAGCAGGTTCCTCCTACTGCAGTTCTTAACGGAATCGCACTTTTTATGACCCTTTTCTGTATGTGGCCAACTTTTAAGAATGTCTATGATGATGCATATAAGCCGCTTTCGAATAATGAGATTACATTAAAGGAAAGTATTGACATTGCCCAGAAGCCTGTTCGTCTTTTTATGTACCGTCAGATGGCCGGGGATGATTCTTATATTCATACCTTTATGAATATGGCACGGTATCCAAGGGCCAGAAATCTTTCTGATGTTCCCACACATGTCCTCATACCGGCTTATATTCTTCATGAGCTTACTGTTGCTTTTAAGATAGGCGTGCTTCTGTACATACCGTTTATCGTAATTGATATGGTTGTTGCAAGTATTCTTATGAGTATGGGTATGATGATGCTTCCGCCGGTTCAGATTTCCATGCCGTTTAAACTCATGCTTTTTGTACTGGTTGACGGATGGGGATTGCTGACAAACCAGCTTTTTGTAAGCGTCGTCAGATAGGAGGTGAACAGTGAGCCTTAACACTTTAGTCGGTCTTCTTCAGCGCGGAATATGGCAGGTTTTTATGATGTGTGCTCCAGTTCTTGGTGCCGCCCTGATAATAGGACTTATTGTTGCAATTTTTCAGGCAACTACATCAATTCAGGAACAGACTCTTACGTTCCTTCCGAAACTGCTGGTTATACTTTTGGTTCTTTCTCTTCTGGGGGGCTGGATGTTTTCTTCCCTCAGGACGTACACGATAAATATATTCAGGATGATTCCGGATCTTGCCAGATAGGAAATGATTCTTCATGCCTTACGGAATTCTTAATTCTGCTCCCGTTTATTTTCTCGTTTTTGCAAGGTGTTTTGCACTGCTTGTAACGCTGCCACTTTTTTCTTCCAGATCAATTCCCGGAGTAGCAAAAGCAACCCTTATTCTTTTTATGGCTGCATTCATCACGCCCTCATTGTCTCTTGCGGAGGGAAATTTTTCTGCCTATGCGTCTTTTATCAAGCCGGACGGTTCCTTTAATCTTATTTACGTAATGCTGGTTGCAGGAGAGGCCCTTATTGGAATAATCATGGGATTTTACGTTCAGATTATTTTTGGTGCTTTCAGTACTGCGGGTCAGTTTTTTGCTTTTCAGATGGGATTTTCTGCCAGTGAAGTTTTTGATTCTCTCAGTCAGGTAGAAAATCCTCTCATGGGACAGTTCCTTAATATGGTTGCAATGCTGGTGTTCCTTCAGAACAGATGGTTCATGAGGCTTGTTACAGGGGGACTTCTTTCCAGCTTTTCTACGCTGAATGCAGTTGATGTAGCAGCGCATACGAATAATCTTGCAAAGTTTATGGCCGGCTCCCTTACTGTACTGTTCAGGAATTCACTTGTAATAGCACTTCCTGTAATGGGAACTCTTTTTTTGATTAATGTTACGATGGGCATTCTGTCTAAGGCTGCTCCTCAGATGAACCTTCTTTCTGAAGGCTTCCCGATAATGATGCTTACATCTTTTTTCATTATTGCGGTTCTCCTGCCGTATCTCGTACAGTTTTTTTCTGAAGCTTTTTACCGCGGATTCAGGGAAATAATCCGTATGATCGGCATTCTCTCCGGAGGTTCTTCATGAGTCAGATAGATCTTCAGTGGTTTGCTGCGGAAGATGAAGGCCGTACTGAGCTTCCTTCGGAACACAGACTTCGTGAAGCCAGAAAAAAAGGCGAGATTGCAAAAAGTACGGAACTGAATGCTGCCGTAGTATGGCTTTTTGCCGTTCTTATGCTTATTATTCTTGCTCCCTGGATGGAAACACAGTTTGAACAGATTCTGATTTATTTTTTTAACAATATAAATTCTGCAAAAATAGATGATCCGAGATTTTATTATATTTTTCTCGTGACGTTTCTTAAAATGGTTCTTCCGTTCTGTGGAATCGGTATTGTTGCCGGAGTTGTAGCGAATGTAGTTCAGAATAAGGGCTGGATGTTTACTCCTTCAAAAATTCAGCCTAAGTTTTCAAACATAGTTCCTCACGTGGGACAGTATTTAAAAAAGACTCTCTTTTCCCTTCAGGGAGTTTTTAATATTTTTAAATCAATATTTAAGGTTGTAATAATAAGTATCATTGCCTTTATGTTCATACGCTCAGATATGGAGGAGACCCTTAATTTTCTTCATACGGGAGGTCCTGCTCTTGCACAGAAACAGGTAGGCAACATGACGGCCAAACTGCTGGTTGTTTCTGCCGTACTTATGGTTGTCATCGGTGTTATTGATTATGTTGTTCAGCGCAGGGAATTCATTGAAAAGCATAAAATGTCAAAGCAGGATGTTAAGGAAGAATTTAAATCCCTGGAAGGAGATCCTGAAACGAAAGCCCGACTTGAGCGAAGCCAGAGGGAAATGCTTACGCAGAATTTGAGGCAGGCTGTACGGGAATCAGATGTTGTAATTACAAACCCTGAACACTATGCAGTTGCCCTCGGATGGAAGAAAGATGTTGCAGATGCTCCTCAGGTAATGGCAAAAGGTGAGGATATGACTGCACAGACTATAAAAAGGATTGCAAGGGAGAATGATATTCCTACGGTAGAAAACAGGCCTCTTGCCCGAGGTCTTTATAATGATACGGCTGTAGGGGATATTATTCCGGTGGATTATCTTAAAGCCATTGCTACGGTTTATGCACAGATAGGTTATATGTCCAGAAACAAATGATTTTTTGCTTAATTAATTTGTGTCTGAAGCTTGTTTTTCAGTTCACAAAATAAAAAAAACAAGTTATTATAGTAAAATCAAAGGCAGGGGGAGCCTTTTTACATATCTTTTCGGGTGGAAATAATGCCGGAACTTCAGGGCTTAAATACAAACAGGCGCAGTGCATTCTCTTTTATCGGCGGAAATATGGTTGCAATACTGATTGTCGTATTCATGATGATCATGTTCATTCCATTGGGCAAGGCAGTAATTGATGTTGCAATGGTTCTTAATATTTCTGCTGCTGTCCTTATTCTCTTAAAGGTTGTTAATACAAAAAGGGCTGCGGATTTTTCAACATTTCCTCAGGTCGTACTTTTTTTTACTCTTTTCGGTCTTTCAATAAATATTTCTTCTACGGTAAATATTCTCAGGAATCCTGTAACCGGGAGCGGAACGAGCCTTCAGTTTCCTGGTCAGAGTGAGATGGTTCAGACTTTTGCAAATATAGTTGCAGGCGACAGTGTAATAATCGGTTTTATAGTTTTTATAATTCTTATACTTGTTCAGATGCTTGTAATTACAAAAGGTGCTGACCGCGTTTCTGAGGTAACGGCAAGGTTTACTCTTGATTCCATGAATACCAAGATGTTTGCCATCCAGCAGCAGCAGAACAGCGGTGCGATTACGGAAGAAGAAGCACAGGCAAAGGTTGCAGGCCTTCAGCAGGAAATTGATTTTTATTCTGCAATGGACGGTTCTTCCAAATTTGTAAGCGGTAACGTTAAATTCGGTATCTTTGTTACGGTAGTCAATCTTATTGGCGGAATGGTGACAGGAATGATTATGGGAAGTCTGAATTTTATGGATGCCCTTAACAGTTATGCAAAGCTTACGATAGGTGACGGACTTATGTCTCAGTTTCCGGCCCTTATGGTTTCTTATGCAACCGGTCTTCTTATAACGAAAAGTACTTCTGAGGATTTCATTGATACTCAGCTTAAAAAGCAGTTTGCCTCTGACGGTAATATTTACATGATTACCGGTACTGTTCTTGTAATCATGGGAATCTTCTTTCATAACGGCTCATCTGTATATCTTGTTCCGATTGGTCTTCTGCTCATATATGTGGGATACAGAATCAATCAGAGTGTCAGGGAAACAAAAATAAAAGAAGCAGCTGCTGCAGCAGAATCAAAAACTTCTGCACAGAAATCTTCAGCTCCTGCGGATATTTCTCCTGCGGTGCTTCCGGATCCTCTTTCTCTTGAACTGGGCTATGCCCTGATTCCTCTTGTTGATAAGGATAAGGGTGCGGAACTTCTTGAGCGTGTAACGAAAATCCGTCGGGAACAGGCTGTTGATCTCGGCCTTGTAGTTCCTCCGATTCATATTGTGGATCAGATGGCTCTTGCGCCGGAAGAATACTGTTTTAAAATAGAAGATGTTCCGGTTGGCGGAAGCAAGCTTAAGCTTGGTTATTACATGTGCCTTAATTCCGGTTCTGTCATGCCTGGTAATGAACTTAAAGGTGAAGCAACGGTTGATCCGGCATTCGGCATGAAGGCAATATGGATTCCTGAAAGCAAGAGGCTTGAAGCAGAAAAGGCAGGCTATGCAGTGATTGATCCTCCTACTATCATTGCAACTCATCTTACAGAAATTATCAGGCGTAATGCAAAAGACATTCTTTCCCGTCAGGGAGTAAAGAATATAATTGAGGAGGTTAAGAAAACTTCTCCTGCTGTAGTAGAGGAAGTAATGGGCGGAAATAATCCGTTTACATACGGAGAAATTGAAGCCGTACTTAAAAACCTTCTTAAAGAACTTGTCAGTATACGTAACATGGTTAAGATTCTTGAAACACTTTCGGATTTCGGAAAGTATACAAAGGATCCCTGGGTTCTTACAGAAAAAGTTAGGGAAGCTTTGGGATCTCAAATTTGTATGCAGTATGTTGATGAAAATTCTACATTGCATGTTCTTCAGCTTTCGTCTGAACTTGCAGAGAGAATATATGAACACAGGGGACAGAGTGAAGGCCGGGAACCGATGGTAGCTTTTGATCCTAATGAAGGACGGCAGTTTATCAGTGCTGTAAGCTCTCAGGTTGCACAGGTCAGGGAACGGAATTATCAGCCGATTATAATCTGTCCTTCCCAGGTACGGGCTTTGGTAAAGTCTGCTACATCACGGGAAATGCCGGGACTTGTTGTTCTTTCAATCGATGAAGTTGTTGCAGCAGGTCCTAATGTAAAAGTTGAAGTTCTTGGAGAAATTGTATGAGTGAAAAATTCGCCAGAGTTTATGAAATAACCGGAAAAAATATTGAAGAATGTAAGAACACTCTGAATGCGAAATATGGTTCAAACTGGGTTCAGTGCGGATGGAAGAAAACTCTTATCGGAGGTTTTCTTGGATTCGGACAGAAAGAAGGCGTAATGATGTCTTACATGCTTAATTCTGAGTATCAGGATTTTTCTAAAGCAGGAAAGGAACCTTCTGTATATAGTTCAAGAATTTCTCAGGCAAAGGCATTGATTGATTATCATAACAACAGAGATTCTCAGTCTGCCTTAAAGGCACCCGGATTTTCCGGTATTCCTGACGGAACCCTTACTTCTATTGCCCAGACTGCAAATCTTACTCAGAAAATAGAGCAGCTTACAAAAGCGGTAAATGAAGGTTTTGGAAATTATGCCAGACGTCCTGAGGCAGTTTCCGAACATTCAACTATTATTTCAATTAAGGAAACTCTTGCAGAAAATGAATTTACCCTTAAGTACATCGACAGCATTATTGAACGGATAAAGAAAACTTTTACGGTGGAAGAACTCTCTGACGAGCAGACTGTCAGGCAGCAGGTTGTCAACTGGATTGGTCAGGATATAAGCGTAGAGTCTGATTCTTATGTTAAGCCTCCGAAAATTATTGTTTTGTGCGGTCCGACAGGTGTTGGAAAAACTACTACCATTGCAAAACTTGCGGCTGCAATTAAACTTCATGCAAAGAAAGAAGAAGCAAGACAGCATCCTGTTCCGGAAATAAGAATTGTTACTACAGATATTACCCGTGTCGGTGCAAAGGAACAGATTGAGCATTGGGCTGCCAGCATGAAACTTACTGTAGAGACGGCGGAAGATCCTGAAACTCTCGGAAATTTTCTCAGGGTGAATAAAGATTCTGCGGATTATATTTTTGTTGATACGGCAGGCTACAGTCCGAAAGACATCAAGAGCATTGCAAACATGGCAGATATTCTTAATGGTTCCGGAATGAACAAGCAGGTTTTCCTTACATTTTCGGCAGGCACAAAACCCCGGGATCTTGAAGAAATTCTGCGAAATTATGAAGTTTTGAATTATAAAAGCGTCATTATAACGAAATTTGACGAGACCTCTTCCGTTGGAGGTATAATAAGCGTTCTTGCGGATAAACATAAATCTATTTCTTATGTGACTTATGGTCAGGATGTTTTCGGTACGATAGAGCGTACGGTACCTGCCAGATTTTTGAAGAGTCTTTCCGGATTTTCAATGGATGATGAATATATTTCAAAGATTGATGCAAAGTTTGGAAAAGAAAATACCGATATATTAATATAGACCGTAAATTTTTCAGGAGTAAATAAATGGAAGAACAGGCAAAAGAACTTCGTGCCCTTTTCGGTACTGACGGTGAATCTGATAAGGAACATAAAACAAGAATCATTGCTATTACAAGCGGTAAGGGTGGTGTAGGAAAGACTAATCTTTCTGTAAATATGGCAATTGCCTATGCCCAGCTTGGTAAGAAAGTTATCCTTATAGACGGTGACCTTGGTATGGCCAACGTTAACGTACTTCTCAGTATAGTACCTCAGTATAATTTGATGCAGGTTCTTAACGGTCAGAAAAAGATGAGTGAAATCATTCTTGATACTGAGTTTGGAATTAAATTCATTGCAGGTGCAAACGGCTTTTCAAAAATCGCAAACCTCAGTAAGGATGAACTTGATAATTTTGCCTCGGAATTTGCTTCTCTTTCAAATGCTGACATAATTATAATTGATACTGGTGCAGGTATAGCCAATAATGTTCTCCAGTTTGTTGCTGCTGCTGATGAGGTTTACGTTGTTACTACTCCTGAGCCTACGGCTATTACGGATGCATACGGTATTATAAAAATCATTACTACTGAACTTGCTGACAGGGATATAAACCTTAAGCTTCTTGTTAATCGTGTTCATTCCGCAGAGGAAGGAAAGCGCATATCTGACAGAATTATCAATATTGTAGGACAGTTCCTTAATTATAAAGTTGAATACATCGGCTTTGTATATGAAGATTCTGTGGTTCAGGCTTCTGTAATCCGTCAGAAACCCTTCATGATCGTTAATCCTACTTCAAAACCGGCTGTGTGCCTTAAGCATATTGTCGGCAGGATTGAAAAGACAGAAGTTGCTTCTGATGCAGGAGTTTCAAATTTCCTCAAAAAATTTCTCGGCGGAAAAAAGAATAAATAACTGACAGTTTTCCATTTTAACTTGACGGTCTCGGTTTTTTGTCTTAATCTTAAAGGGAAGGGGATTTATTGAATGTTTAAGCCTAAAAATGTACTTGTCCCGGCGACAGGTGCCCTTGTGCTTTCTTTTCTGGTAAGTATCATTTCTACAGGTAATTTCGGTTCTTCCCTTTTTAGAGCTTTTCTTTTTTTTCTCCTTTTTGCTGTCTTAGGATTCGGTATTTCTTTTTTGAACGACCGTTTTTTAAGTGTCGGTGATGACTTTACGGCAGGAGGTGGAGAAGAAAGTGTGCCGCGCAGATCTTCCGGCAATGCAGTAGACATTGTTATTGATGATGAAAATCTGACTGATGATGGTGACAGCCCTCGTTTTAACGTGGAGCATAATACCCGGACTTTAGGAGAACGGGATACGGAGGCTCCTTCAAAGGCTTCTTCCGTTTCTCAGCAGGTTTCTGAATCTTCTGCAGAAATGTCTCGTGCTCCGGAAAACTCTGATGTTCCTCAGCAGGAAAATTCCGGTGGTGCTGCAGCAGCAGGCTTTGTTCCTGTTAATCTGGCGGAACCGGCAGGTTCGGGTTCATCACAGAATGTATCCGGAACTTCAGCAGCTGGTGTTCCTGATGCTGCTCCTGTTTCTTCACAACCGGCTCAGTCTTCATCGGGAAAAGTAAATTCTGAGCGGGCTGCACAGATGAAAGAAATTGATGATCTGCCTGACCTTGGTTCTTCGGAAGATGGTTCTGACGGTGAAGAAGGTTTAATAGAAAGCAGTGATTTTGCTTCTCTCGGTGAAAGCACTGAAGAAGAAAAAGTTTCAGTTGTGGATGGAGAAAAAGCAAAGGATCATGATACAGAAACGATGGCAAAAGCAATCAGAACTCTGTTGAAGCGGGAATAAAACTTGTACTTAAAGGGTGTGGAGAATGGAAACTTCATTATTTGAAGAACAGACAGAAGACGAACTTTGGAAAGAGTATAAAAAGACAAAAGCTCCGGCTATCCGTGATAAAATCATCAGGCAGTATATGCCGCTGGTAAAATATGTTGCCGGCAAGGTGTCCACCGGTATGCCTGACAGTGTTGAGTTTGATGATCTTGTAGGATTCGGTCAGTTCGGGCTTCTTGATGCTATAAATAAGTTTGATCCTGATAAAAACGTAAAATTTAAGACTTATGCCGTTACCCGTATAAGGGGTGCCATATTTGACGAACTTAGGGAATTGGACTGGGTGCCGCGTTCAGTAAGGCAGAAATCAAGAGAAATTGAAGATACGATTGTAGAACTTGAAGCACGTCTTGGACGGACTGCATCTGATTCTGAAATTGCACAGGCAATGGGAATGACAGAGAAAGAATACCAGGATGCCGTTATGAAGGTAAGCGGTACAAGTGTACTTTCATTAAACGATGTATGGTATTCCGGTGATGACAGTGAGCATATGTCCCTTGCGGACAGTATTGAATCACCTTCAAGTCTTAATCCTGATGTAATTGTAGAACGTGAAGAAGTTCGCAAGATAATAATTCAGGCAATTAATGAGCTTCCTGAAAATGAAAAAATGGTTATTGTCCTTTACTATCATGAAGACCTTACATTTAAAGAAATAGGTCAGGTTCTTGACGTAAGTGAAAGCCGCATAAGTCAGCTTCATACTAAGGCAAATCTTCGCCTGAGGGCAAAACTTACAAGCATGAGAAAAGGAATTTTCTAAGGAAAACCTATGGTTAATCTGGACCGGCTTCGTCTTGACATGGAAAAACGTCTCGCAAAGGACCGTGAGATTCATACAGTTGAGGTTATGGCAGATACGCTGGATGAATGTCTTGCGGATGCCGCCGTTCAGCTTGAAACAAAGGTTTCAAATCTTGAATATGAAGTTATAGAAAAAGGCTTTTCCGGAATAATGGGCCTTGCAAAAAAGCCCTGGAAAGTCAGTGTATATGAAAATCCAGATGTTGCTGAGCTTAAGAAAAAGCAGACGGAAGAACAGATGTTTGCTGCGGATGAATTTGCTCAGGAAGAAAAAATCGTTGATAAAGACGGTTATTATTACGTACACCGTTTTGCTTCAGGACTGTTCCTTAAAGTTGTAAATCCAGTCGGAAGCGGAAAAAAAGTTTCTGCAAAAGAAGTAATTTCCTCCCTTAAGCGTGCTGATACTATTTCTGTTGAGGAAGATACAGTTAAAAAGCTTTGTGATACGGGAACTGACGGTGAATATAAAGAAGTCGGCGTTTATGAGCATGTTGCTGCAGGTGACGCCATTATGTCTGTTGATATCAGTAAGGATGAGATGCTTGTAACCATTACGGTTTCTCCTCCTGCAGCAGGCGGTTCTGAAATTTCAGAGGAACAGATCAGGCGGTCTATTACTACTCAGGGAGTAGTTGCCGGTGTAGAAGATGATAAAATAAAAGCCTTTATAGATAATCCTGTTTACAACATGCCTTATGAAGTTGCAGCTGCCGTGCAGCCTGTGGACGGACGGGATGCCTATATTGCATATAATTTTGAAACTGACCGCTCCAATCTTAAACTTAAGGAATCTGAGACAGGACAGGTTAACTTTAAGGAACTTAATCTTATCCAGAATGTTGTTGCGGGACAGCCTCTTGCACAGAAAATGCTTCCTCAGCGCGGAAAGGGTGGAAAGACTGTATTCGGACGCTATCTTGAGGCTAAGAACGGTAAGGATATGGCAATTCCTCTTGGCCAGAATGTTAAGCTTGACTCGGACGGAAGAACTGTAATTGCAGAAAAGAACGGACAGGTAATGCTTGTTAACGGCAAGATTACTGTTGAGGAAGTATATGAGGTTCAGGGTGTAAACCTTAAGACTGGAAACATTACCTTTATGGGAACCGTTATATGCCGCGGAAATGTTGAGGACGGTTTTGACATTAAGGCTGACGGAAATATTGAAGTTTACGGTTCTGTCGGAAACTGTCATCTTGAAGCTGAGGGAGATATCGTCATTTCTCAGGGAATCATGGGACGTGACGAGGGAACCGTTACTACACCTAAGTCTGTATGGGCAAGATTCATTCAGAATGCAAAGGTAAAGGCTGGTGATTATATTGTTGTAAATGACAACATCATGAACAGTGAAGTTTCTGCAATGAAAAAAATCCTTGTTCGCGGAAAGCGTGCTCAGATTATAGGCGGTCATCTTTTTGCGACGGAAGAAATTTCTGCAAAAAATATCGGCTCTCCGGGTGGTGGAACTGAAACTGTCCTTGAAGTCGGATTTGATCCTGAGAAAAAGCAGCGTCTTATGGAATTGACGGAAATGCAGTCAAACCTTATGAAACAACTTGAAGACGTTGATCTTAATATTGCTACTCTTGAAAATCAGAAAGAGATACGCCGTTCCCTTCCGAGAGAAAAGGAAGAAAGCCTTGTTAATCTCCGTAAACAGAAAGAAGAAATTACGGAACAGAGCAATGACATGACGAAGGAAATTACTGAGATTCAGGAACGTCTCCGTGAGCTTCGTGTCGTCGGAAAGGTTAATGCCAGCGGTACTGTATATGCCGGAACAAAGATTTTTGTCCGGGATGAAAAAGATGAAGTTAAGACAGATGTAAAAGCCTGTTCTTTCTATTTTGAAGATGGATTTGTTCGTCGCGGTAAATTTGATGCAACCCAGGTAACTCAGGAAGTGGAGGGTCCTAGTGGCTATACAACCGATTGATCTTTCGACAATGTATTCTCAAATGGATAATGTTGCCCGTATTTCTTCCGGACAGACTCATGCAGAGGCTGCGTCTACTTATGCGAGTCTTGAACGTTCTCAGCAGCTGGAAATGCAGAAGTCTGAAAATGTAAATGAAGTTAATAAAAACGAAGGCGAAGGGGCAAGGGTAAAGAGTGACGGAAGGAATTCTTCTGAAGATAAGGAAGAATCTGACAAGAAAAAAGATGATGAGAAGCAGGAAGAAACTTCAAAAACAACTTTTCAGCTGAAGGATCCCAGAAGGGGCCGGCTTATTGATATAACGGGGTAAAAATAATGTCTGTTGCGGCTACTTTGCTGTTTATCCTCATATGTATAAATGTGATTCTCTGGTTTGTGTTTCTGGCCAGGTTCAGGAAAATTTTTTCCACTGATGAAATAATTGCCCGTACACAGAATCATCTTAATGCAATGCTTAAGGATATAAATGTTAATGCAAGCAGAAATCTTGAACTTCTCGAAGATAAAATCCGTCAGGTAAAGTCTGTTGCCGCAGAGACGGAGCGTAAGATTGAGGAACTGAAAGTCGGGTTAAAAAATGCTTCGGAGGTCAGGGCGGTAGAAAAAAAACTTTCTGAAGGATTAAAAAAGACCCGCTCTGAACACCGTGGTGAAGGGCATTCTGAAAATAATGCGACCCTTACTTCCCGATATGAGAAGAATTTTCAGCAGAAGGAATTGTTTTCTGAAAAAACTGACGGGCAGGATGCTTCCCCGGTCAGAATAAGCTATGCAGAAAACCTGATCGTACCGAAAAAAGATTTTGCAGACAGGGTCAGGGAATATAACGAAAAGGGCTATCAGCCTGATGCCATTGCCAGGGAACTGGAGTGCAGCGTTCAGGAAGTCCGCCTCGTTCTGGAATTCGGTATTTAAAAATTTCTTTAACTTCCGTATTGATACTTTTTTCCTTTCCACTTGAAATTTGAAAAAAGCGGACTTATAATTTGTACTATGGTAAATAGTAAGTTCAAAAAATCACGGTTTGGAACTCTTTCCGATGGAAAAAAAGTTCACATTTATACGGTCTCAAACGGTAAAATGAGTTTTTCTGCTACGGATTTCGGATGCACCGTTACAAGCATTCTTATTCCTGGAAAAGATGGTTTTAAGAAAGATGTCGTACTCGGGCATTCAACTCTCGCAGGATATGTAAACGATAATTCATGTTTTGGAACTGCAGTCGGACGTTTTGCCAACAGAATCGGAGGCGGTTCTTTTTCTATTGGCGGAAGACTCTACGAGCTTGATAAAAATGACAGCGGTGTAAACTGTCTTCACGGCGGATTTGACCGTTATGAAAAGAAAGTCTGGAAGGCTTCTAAAATTAAGACTGAACATGGAATCGGTATTGAATTCAGCCGGTTTTCTCCTGATGGGGAACAGGGCTTCCCGGGTAATGCCCAGCTTCGTGTCATTTATACTTTGAATGACGAAAATGAACTGACATTTGAATATTTTGTAAAAACTGACAGTCCGACGCCTGTAAATCTGACTAATCATTCATATTTTAATCTTGACGGCAGGGGTACCGTCGAAAATCATTTCCTTAAATTGAATTCTTCTGCATATCTTGAAGTTAATGACACTCTTGTTCCTACCGGTAAGAAAATCAGTGTTGATGAAGACAGTGATTTTGATTTCAGGGAATTCAAGCGTATCGGTCAGGACATAAAGAATGTAGGCCGCGGATATGATCATGCTTTTATGGTTGACGGCTGGGGTGATGGAAAACTTCATAAAATTGCAGTGATGAAAAGTGAAGAAACGGGTATTTCAATGACTGTTTCTACTACACAGCCTGCTGCCCAGGTATATACTGCAAACTTCCTTGAAGGAACTGTAGGTAAGTTTGGACGCGTGTATCATAATCATGATGCACTTTGCATAGAAACGGAAGGATATCCGGATGCACCTAATCACGCTGATTTTCCGGATTGTATAGTTACACCTGAGAAACCGTATCATGAAGTTTCGGTTTACAGGTTTGATTTCAGTTAAGTTGTATAATTATTAATACGGAAGGTTTTTCTGTAATAATTCATTATAAAATCACTACAAAAGAGGTTAAGATGGACGTCCAGTTACAAGAATTGATCGACAAGATCAAAAAAGACGGTGTTGCCAGTGCTGAATCTTCTGCTCAGAAAATTATTGAAGAAGCAGAAAAAAAAGCTGCTTCCATTGTAAAAGAAGCGGAAGCAAAAGCTGACGGCATTATTAAAGCAGCTAAATCTGAAACAGAGCGGATGGAAAAGGCCAGTGAGGATGCAATTACTCAGGCAGGCCGTAATCTGATTATCTCTTTCAGGGATGGCATCAACAGAGAACTTTCTGCTTTGGTCAGTGCAGAAACGGCAAAAGTTTATGACAAGGATCTTCTCAAGAAACTTATTCCTGAGACAGTAAAGGCGTGGGCTGCCAATCCTGATACAAATGAACTTTCAGTGCTTCTTCCTTCAAAAGAACTTAAGGCTCTTGAGACAGGATTACGCACGGCTCTTAAATCTCAGATTTCAAAAGGGCTTGAAATAAAAGGCGATTCAAGTCTTTCATCAGGATTCAGAATCGGTACAAAAAACGGCAGTGCATTCTATGATTTCAGCGCAGATGAAGTTGCCGGACTTTTCAGTGCTTATCTTAATCCAAAAACTACAGAACTTATGAAAAATGCAGCTTCTTCAATAAGCGGAACTTCTGTTCCTGCAGAAGAAAAAGAAGATTCTGTTAAGGCTGCCGCAGAAAAGAAACCTGCTGCAAAAAAGGCTCCGGCAAAGGCACCTGCTAAGGCTGCCTCTAAGAAAACTGGTGCCGCTAAGAAAGCATCGGCAAAGGAAAAGAAATAGTGGAACATCTCTATTACCTTGTAGCCCAGCTTCCATCGTTCTCTGTAACAGACGACAGTTCTGCAAAACTGCCTATTACTACGGAGTATTACAAGGATCTGTGCAGCCGCTTTATGTCTGCGGAAAGCAGCCGTATTGCAGCAGGCCTTACCCTTGAACCTCCTCTGGAACAGGAAACTACAGGCTCGGCTTTTCTTGATGCATGGTACACCAGGGAAAGAAACCTTCGTCTTGCTCTTGCTCAGCTTCGTGCCCTGAAAATGAAAAAAGAAGCCAAAAATCTGCCGCTTACCAGCGACGGAGAAGTTATTCAGGCAGCACGTACCGCAACAGGAATGGACAGCCCTTTAAGTGCTGAACAGTTTTTGAATCAGTACAGAATGGCTCTCCTTGATAAAATTGCACCTCTTGATATTTTTTCAGCTGATGCAGTTTATTGTTACGGACTTAAGCTTATGCTTGCAGAACGGATGAAGAAGTTTAATCGGGATGAAGGTTTGGCTTCTTACCATAAAATCTATGATGAGATTCTTGGAGAAAAGAAATGACAGATACAAAAGGCAAAGTAGTTGCTGTAAACGGAAACATGGTTTCTGTTGAATTCGACGGTAAGGTATCTCTCAATGAAGTAGGCTACGTAAAAGTTGACGGTAAAAGCCTGAAGGGAGAGGTTATCCGTATCCGTGGAAATACAGCACAGATGCAGATTTATGAAATGACAAACGGTATTTCAACTGACTGTACGGTTGAATTTACCGGTGACCTTCTCAGCGTAGAAGTTGGTCCTGGTCTTCTTGGACAGGTATATGACGGACTTCAGAATCCTCTTCCTCTCCTTGCAGAACATTCAGGTTACTTCCTTGAGCGCGGTGTTTATCTTCCTGCCCTTGATGAAAACAAAAAATGGGAATTCACTCCGACTGCAAAAGAAGGTGCAAAAGTTATGGCTGGTGATGCCGTTGGAACTGTTCCGGAAGGACCTTTTACTCATAAGATTCAGGTTCCATACGGATTCCTCGGTACATACACTATAAAAAAGATTGTAAAGGCCGGAAGCTATAAGATTCATGATACTATTGCAACTCTTGTTGACGAAAAGGGCAAGAGCCATGATATCTGCATGTCTTTCAAATGGCCTGTAAAGCGTGCCGTAAACTGCTATGCAGAACGTCTCATGCCTAAAGAACCGATGGTAACAAAAGTTCGTCTTATCGATACTTTCTTCCCGGTTGCAAAAGGCGGTACATATTGTATTCCAGGACCTTTCGGTGCCGGAAAAACTGTTCTTCAGCATACAACATCACGAAATGCGGACGTTGATATCGTAATTATTGCAGCCTGTGGTGAGCGTGCAGGTGAAGTAGTAGAAACTCTTACAGAATTCCCTGAACTTAAGGACCCTCGTACCGGTCGTTCACTTATGGAGCGTACGATTATCATCTGTAATACTTCTTCAATGCCGGTTGCTTCCCGTGAAGCTTCATGTTATACGGGCGTTACCCTTGCTGAGTATTACCGTCAGATGGGTCTTCATGTTCTTCTTCTTGCTGACTCAACTTCCCGCTGGGCTCAGGCCATGCGTGAAATGTCGGGACGTCTTGAAGAGATTCCTGGAGAAGAAGCATTCCCTGCATACCTTGAATCTACAATCGCTTCATTCTATGAACGCGCAGGTATCGTAAAACTCCGCGATGGTGAGACCGGTTCCGTAACAATCGGCGGTACAGTTTCTCCTGCAGGCGGTAACTTTGAAGAACCTGTAACTCAGGCAACTTTGAAGGTTGTCGGTGCATTCCATGGACTTTCCCGCGAACGTTCTGATGCCCGCCGTTATCCTTCAATTGATCCTCTGGATTCATGGTCAAAGTATCATTCTGTAATTAAGGCTGAACTCGTTGAATATGCCCGTTCCGTATATCGCCGCGGTGCTGAGGTAAACAGCATGATGAAAGTTGTCGGTGAAGAAGGAACAAGTCTTGAAGACTTCATTACATACCTTAAGAGTGAATTCCTTGATGCTGTTTACATGCAGCAGGATTCTTTTGATGAAACTGAAGGTGCAACTTCAATTGAGCGTCAGAAATATGTATTTGGAAAAGTTATTGAGATTCTTGGTTCATCTTTCTCTGTAAAAGAAAAAGATGAGGCACGTACGTTCTTTAACCAGCTCCGTCAGAACTTTATTGATATGAACTATAAGGTTTTCCAGAGCGCAGAGTTTAAGGCAGCAGAAAAGAACCTCGATAAAACGCTTAAGGATCATGGCACTGAATTGGGAGAAGAAGTAAAGGCTCTTCTCAAGGACGGTGAGTAATGAATAAAGTATACAGCAAAATAGAAAGCATTAACGGTAGCGTTATCACTGTTCGTGCAAAGGGCGTAAAGCTTAATGAACTGGCAGAAATCACTACCCGTTTCGGAAAATCACTTGCCGAAGTAAATAAAATCGACGGTGACCTGGTTTCACTTCAGGTATTTGCGGGAGGACGCGGTGTCGCAACAAATGACCAGATCCGCTTCCTCGGTCATGATATGAGGGTTTCATTCAGTGATAATCTTCTCGGCCGTATCTTTAACGGTTCGGCAGAGCCGCGTGATCACGGTCCTTCACTTGCAGAAAATCTTGTACCTATCGGAGGTCCTTCTGTAAACCCTGCAAAACGTATCAATCCTAACCGCATGATGCGTACAAACATTCCGATGATTGATGTATTCAATACACTGGTTGTTTCGCAGAAGATTCCTATTTTCTCTATTTCAGGAGAACCTTACAACCAGCTTCTTGCACGTATTGCCATGCAGGCTCAGGCTGATGTAATCGTTCTCGGAGGAATGGGTCTTAAATATGACGATTACCTTTATTTCAAGAACACTCTTGAAGAGGGCGGTGCTCTTTCTAAGACCGTTATGTTCGTTCATACTTCCGCTGACCCGACTGTAGAATGTATTAAGATTCCTGATCTTTCACTTGCAGTTGCAGAACAGTTTGCCCTTCAGGGAAAAGACGTACTTGTTCTTCTTACTGACATGACGAACTTTGCAGACTCGATGAAGGAAATTGCCATCACGCAGGAACAGGTTCCGTCTAACCGCGGTTATCCTGGAGACTTGTATTCACAGCTTGCATCACGTTATGAAAAGGCTGTTGACTTTGCGGATCAGGGATCAATTACTGTACTTGCCGTTACCACAATGCCTGGTGATGATGTTACTCACCCGGTACCTGATAACACCGGATATATTACGGAAGGTCAGTATTACCTTAAGGGTGGACGTATTGAACCGTTCGGTTCTCTGTCCCGTCTTAAGCAGCAGGTTAACTCTAAGACCCGTAAAGACCACCGTGCCCTTATGGATGCTATGATTCGTCTTTATGCACAGTACAAGGATACTCTTGAAAAGAAATCAATGGGTTTCAATATGTCTGCATGGGATGAAAAGCTTCTTAAATATGGTGAAATGTTTGAAGCTCAGATGATGGATCTTTCCGTAAATGTTCCTCTTGAAGAAGCTTTGGATAACGGATGGAAAATCCTTGCAAACTGCTTTGATAAGCAGGAAACAGGTTTGAAGACTGAACTTATTGATACGTTCTGGCCTAAGAACTAACTGTAGATGAGGAAACTGAATGGCAAAATTAAAGCTGACTAAAAATGAGCAGAAGGCACAGAAAGATGCACTGAAAATGTATCAGCGCTATCTTCCGACCCTTACGCTTAAAAAACAGCAGCTGCAGTCAGAAATCCGCACCATTGAAGAAAAGGCAAAGTCTGTCCGAAGTCAGAAAAAAGCTTTGGAAGAAGATTTTGAAAAGTGGATTTCAGTTTTCGGTGAAAAAGACGCATTTAAACCTGACATGGTAACTGTAAAGAATATCAGGAAAGGTTTCGGTAATATTGCCGGCGTAAAGATTCCGGTCTATGAGGGAGCAGATTTTGGCAGGGGTGATTATGACCTCTATTCAACTCCTTTATGGATTGATATGGCTGCAGACCGCATGGAAAAGGCTCTGGAGCTTGACTTGCAGGCAGAAGTGCTTGATGAGCAGGTCCGTCTGCTTTCTCAGGAACTTCGCACTACGACACAGCGTGTAAATCTTTTTGAAAAAGTTAAGATTCCTGAAACTAAGGCTAATATCAAGAAAATCGGTATTTTCCTTGGTGATGAACAGGTTGCTGCTGTTGTACGCTCGAAGATTTCTAAGAAAAAGCTGCAGGGTGCTGTAGCAGATTCTTCTGAGGAGAATGTTCCTGAGAAAAAATCTGCAGGGGTAAAAAAATCCAGCGCAAAAAAGGGGGCTAAAAAATGATCGTTAAAATGAAAAAAGTTTCCCTTGTGGTTCTGGATTCAACAAGAAAAGAATCTCTTAAGGCATTAAGAAAGGCCGGAGTTGTTCATCTTGAGCATATTGAAGGTGAAGGGGCAGCCCTTCAGGCTTTCAGAGAATCATCTCAGGAAACTGATAAGGCTCTGGGCATTCTTGATGAGATTAAAGCTGATAAAAAGCAGAAGATTGTTCAGGAACCGCTTTCAAAAGAGGAAGCATGTGCCAAGGCAAAGGAAATACTGTCACTTAATGACAGAAAGAAGTCTCTGTTTGATTCGATAAATCAGGATTCACAGGAGATTTCCAGACTTGAGAGCTGGGGTGTCGTTGATCCTGAGGAGTTGAAGCTTCTTGCAGAGAAGGCTGTCTTTGCCTATATGTATGAAGTTCCTGCAGAAAAGTATGCTGATATCGGCGATGAAGTGAAGACTGTACTTGTTAATACAACCGGAAAAATTGCAAGATTCCTTGTCGTTTCTGACACAGAGATTCTTGACCGTCCGGCAGGACTTTCTCCTGAGGCATATGCAGTTCCGCTACCAAGGGCTTCTACTGAAATCATCGCAGATGATATCCGTAAGGCACAGCAGGAAATTGACCGTATTAACAGGGAGCTTTTTATCGCAAAAAAATATGCGGCTGCTCTCGTTTCGTACAGAAAGGCTCTTGTCTCTGATATTGAATTTGAAAATGTCAGAAGCGGTATGGCTCATGAAGAAGAATCTGAGTCTGAAAGCATAAGGCTTGCCTGGCTTACTGGATTTGTTCCGGTTGATTCAATGGAAAAATTCAGAAAGGTCTGTGCCGAAAACGGCTGGGCTTATGCCAGTGATGATCCTTCTGATGAAGATCTGGTTCCTACAAAGCTTAAGAACAACAGGGTTGTAAGTCTTATTTATCCTCTGACGGACTTCCTTGATGTAACTCCAGGATATCATGAATTTGATATTTCCGGATGGTTCCTTATGTTCTTCTGCATTTTCTTTGCAATGATTTTTGGTGACGCGGCTTACGGTGCCCTCATTGCACTGCTGGGAATCGGTCTTGCATTTAAGGGGCTTGGTAAGGGCAAATTCTTTGCTCCGATTAATATGTTTGTAATTCTCCTTGGTCTGTGTACCATGGTTTGGGGAGTTATGACATGTTCATGGTTCGGAATTGATGCCTCAAAGCTTCCAAAGGAACTTGTAGAAATGTCGTTCATGCCGTTCTCGAAGGCAAAATATGCTCTTGTAAACGGCTTGCCATTTGATTCTTCTGCAGCTGAAGACTATGCAAATCTTAATCAGAAAATTTTCTGTTTTGTCCTTGCGGTTGTTCAGCTCAGCGTAGCTCACATTATGTGTACGCTCCGCAACAGAAAATCACTTAAGGCAATAGGTGATTTCGGTTCCCTGATTGAACTTTGGGGTATGTTCTATGTAGTAATGGCCATGGTTGGAGATCCGGACAGGTTCTCTCTTGGTGTAAATGAAAGTACCATTTACGTTGCCGGAATACCACTGCCATATCTTGCAATCGGTGTTCTGCTTGCAGGATTTGCACTGAGCTTTGTATTCTCAAATTATGAGGGAAGTGTTAAGGCGTCCGTGCTTGAAAGCTGCAAGAATATAATCAGTGTCGTTCTTGGAGTTGTAAACGTATTCAGTGATACGGTATCTTACATCCGTCTTTGGGCTGTTGCTCTTGCAGGTGCTGCAATAAGCGGAACCATCAATACAATGGCCGGCCCTATGCTGGGTAAGTTTACTATGATTCTCTTCGGAGCGATACTTCTTGTATTCGGTCATGGACTTAATCTTATACTGAATCTTCTTTCAGTAATTGTTCACGGTGTACGTCTGAACACTCTTGAGTTCTCTCAGCACCTTGGAATGGCATGGAGCGGTACAAAATACAGTCCGTTCAGTGAAAAACAGTAGTTACGGTGACCGTCGGTCGCTGCTGATATAAAAAATAATAAAAAGACGCTGAAGCGTATAAAGGAGAAATGTATGAACTGGGGAATGATTGGAGCCGGTGTAGTTATGGGTATTGCTGCTATGGGTAGCGCAATTGGTATTGGTATTGCTGGTCAGGGTGCAATCGGGGCATGGAAACGCTGTTATCTTAACAACAAGCAGGCACCGTTCCTTCTGGTTGTATTTGCAGGTGCTCCTCTTACACAGACTATTTACGGATTCCTTCTTATGAATTCAATGAAGGCAAAGGCACTTGAAGCTGTAGCTGATAAGGCAACACAGTTCTTCCTTCTTGGTCTTGGTTTTGCAGCAGGTCTTGCAATGTGTATGTCTGCAATTGCTCAGGGAAAAGCAGGTGCTGCAGGTTCTGATGCTCTTGGTGAAACCGGAAAAGGCTTTACTAACTACATCATGGTTGTAGGTCTTTGTGAAACTGTTGCTTTGTTTGCAATGGTATTCGGTATGATTGCATAAGCAGAAAATCTGCTTAATTAAGATGAAGGCGTGTATTGATTTTTTCAGTACACGCCTTTTTTGTTATGGCTGATGAAGGTGAGGTGACTTTATCAGTTAAAAGATGTATTCTGTTATGAAGGATGCACAAAACACATCCTGTAGAAGTAATAAATTTTCAGGCGGCATATAAATGAGCATGTATAAGATTCCCCGTACAGTAAAAATCGGCGGTTTTAACGGAATAAGAGAAATCCTTGTGGGAGGAAATAATCCTGTTACAATCCAGACAATGTGGAAAGATGGAATTACAGATGTCTGTGACAGACCTGAAAAGCTTGATTCGATTTTAAAACAGATTAATACGTTGAAATCCTTAGGCTGCGATATCATTCGTTTTGCAGTTCCAGATATGGAAAGCGCCCGTTCTTTGTGCCTTATTCAGTCAAAGACAGATGTACCTCTTGTTGCGGACATTCATTTTGACTATAAGCTTGCCCTGGCATGTCTTGAAGGACCTGTTGCTGCAATCCGCATTAATCCGGGTAATATCGGAAGTTTTGACAGGGTAAAGGTGGTTGTTGACGGCTGCAGGGATAAAAGTGTTGCCATAAGAATAGGTGTAAACTCAGGAAGTCTTCCAAAAGATCTTGAAGTTCAGGTTGAAGCAGGAACTCTGTCCAGAAGTGAAGCTCTTGCCCGGACAGCTTTAAGGGAATGTGAGGCTTTTGAAAAACTTAAATTTGATAATTATGTTGTAAGTATGAAAGCCTCTTCTGTTGAGGAAACTGTAGACGCAAACAGGGCTTTTGCTGCTTTAAGCGATACTCCCCTTCATGTAGGAGTTACGGAAGCCGGTCCCCTTATTACAGGTATCGTAAAGTCAACTCTTGCTTTTTCTACGCTTTTGAAGGATGGAATAGGTTCTACAATACGGGTAAGCCTTTCTTCTTCTCCTGAAAATGAAGTAATTACAGGCCGGGAGATTCTTCATGAATGCGGTTTCAGAAAAGGCGGTGTTACTCTGGTGAGCTGTCCGAGATGCGGCCGGATTGGATTTGACGTTCATTCCTTTGTAGAGCGATGGCAGGCTGAACTGCTTTCCATGAAAAAGAACGTTACCATTGCTGTCATGGGATGTGTGGTAAACGGTCCTGGTGAAGGAAAGCACGCAGACCTGGGTATAGCTGGCGGCGGAGATAAATGCATTATTTTTAAGAAAGGAAAAATAGTACGAACGATTGACTCAAAAGATGCCGATAATGTATTCAGGCAGGAACTGGAGTCTTTATAGAATGAAAAAATTTGTTTTTGCAGTCTTATTTGTTTTATTGAATGTATTACCATTGTTTTCTCAGACTATAATCCGCAAGGTAGAACGGGGTGAAGAGGCCTGGCGCTATCTCATAAAGGCCCGGAAGAACATGGAAAATGCAGAGTATGCTTCTGCCATAGAAAATGCTGAATTTGCAAAGGCGTCTGCAAAACAGAATGCGGATTGGGAACTTTATGTGCTTCAGAATACTCAGAAAAGAACCCGGGTAAGAAGAGCCGGAGATAACATTCTTGATGTTCTTGAGGTTTTAAAAGAACTTGAACTTAATGATGCGGTTTCTGTCGTTGAACGTAATATTGAAGAACGGGGAATCGATTATTTTGACGGTAAATTTTCAAAAATGATGGATAGCGAGGAATATTTTTCCCACTGTCCGGAAGCAGACTGCATAATTGCAATGGTATACAGGCTGGAGGGGGAGTATGACCTTGCCTTAAGGTATATGAATCTTGCCTATGAATATGCAGACAATCTTATAATACCTGCTCAGAAATATGAAATTTTATATTCACTTGCAGACATCGCCTTTGATCTTGGAGATGAAGATTCTTACGAAAAATACCTGCTTTCTGTACTGAAGGATAATCCGTATTATACTGATAAGAATTTTATGGAAGCATTTACCTCTTTTACCGGAAATGACAGTGAAGACGGTGTAGAAAAGTTCTTTCTTCTTTACAGAAACAACGGGTATGAATCAATTAAGGCGCTTTCAAAACTTTCACAGTTTTATTTGCGGAAGGGACAGCAGGAAAAGGCATTGCAGTGTTCAGCTTTAGGCAGTATTTCAATCATTACGAAAATAGAAGAAACGCTGAAGGAACGTATAATCGGTTACAGCTATACGACACTGGAAGATCTGCTTATAAAAAGTGCCAGATTTGAGGATATCGTAGGCTGGGGAAGTGAAAACTGCATCTGGGAAACACTTTACAACTTTGCAGATGTTACAGCTTCCTGTGGTAAGATTAATTTTTCTTCAAGACTGTTCAAAGTACTTGCCGGATGCCTTGGAGATAATTACTGGCGTAAAATGGCAGCCGGCCGTGTTTATTTAGAAGTGCCTTCCGAGACCGATAAAGTATTCCAGTGAGCCGCCGTTCCTCCATGAACTGTCAAAGTCTTTCTTTCCGTTGAGGATTTTCTTTGAAAGGTCAATTCCAACGCTTGCCCTGATTACAAAACTCTTCCATCTTGCAGGATATACAAGAACTTCAAGACCACCGGTATAGATTCCTTCGTCAAGAGAGAAGGTTGTCTTTGTACCCCTGTTTTTTATAAGTGCAACGTCAAAGAATGGTGACCACTGCATTTCAAAATCAAGATATCTCATAAGGAATCTTGGAACTGCAGCAAGTGCACGTACAGGAGCCGGTTTTGTTTCGTAGGAACCGAATATTGCATAGCTCCAGTCAAGCCAGTGTGTAGTAATTATGTGAACTGGAAGGTCAAAATTAAATACAAGGGCTGCCGGTGTTTCCAGAGCATAGTTGTTTGCGTCTACAGGTGCAATTTTTTTGCTGAAGGTCTGGTTGTCAGCCGCACCGCGTACGTATGACCCGATTTTTGCCGTACAGTTAAGTCCTGCAATGAAATTAATGTCTATGGCAATTGCTGCATATTTTAAGCTTTTGAAAAGTTCAATTTCGCCTTCAACTTTTGGCATTACGCATTTGCTTATTATGTCCTGGCTGTAATCCCATCCTATAGTCTGGGTTGTACTGATGGAGTATCCGTTCCTGAAGTTGTAAGGACCTGTCCAGTTTATGCGTGAAAGGGAAAAAGTCTGTGAAAGTGCAAGGACAGGTGTTTTGGAAAGGTCGGTATTATCTTTTGAGATTCCATCAGCATCCCAGTTGTAGGTAAAGCTAAGTTTTGGTGTATACATTACCTGTGTTGTATTTCCGATATATCCAAGAACCATAGGGGTAGAAACAGATGCTGATTCTACAAAATAGAATTCATCTCCAAAATCAAGGTAAGAAGCATCTCTGTTGACTGACTGGGTAAAATTAAATTCCAGCTTATTGTGATAGTTGCCGAAAGGAACTGCAACTGTTATTCCCGTTTCATAAGAAAATTCCGGCTTATCTTCTCCTATCTGCCATGAAAAGCTGAAATCGTTGCTCCAGGTTTCTTCTGTTTTTCCTATGCTGAAAGGGTAGTCGTAATCAAAATTAAATCCGCCGTAAACTTTAGAATAGTCTTCCGGATGATCTTCGTCTCCCAGCTGAAAATTAATGTCAACGTTTAAGTCTTCCATGAGTCCCAGAAAGTTATTATCCTTCAGTTTAAGCTTGGCTTCAAAGCCTGAGTTAGAGTCAAGGCTTGGTTTTGGAAATACAAGGAGGGAAATACTGTCCTTTAATTTGTATTCAGCTGAAATTACGTTGTTTTCATCTGTTGTATACGTGTATGATACAGAGTCGAACTGTCTTGTGTTCTGCAGCTCCTGAAGAATTTCTTTAAGATAGTTTTCTGCTTCTTCCTGGGTCTTGAATATTTTTGAATGGTTGATTTCCGTAATGTTTCTTTCGATGGCTTCCGGGCGGGTTCTTCCCCTGACGTTAAAGTTTACCGTTCCGATTCTGTAACCGGTATTTTCGGAAGTTTCCTGTGCAGTGACAGGAAGAGCTGACAGTGAAGAAAACATAACAGCTGCCATAAACAAAACTTTTTTAATTAAATACATGATTTAGTATGCTCCTTTGCGCTTTAATACAACCCAAACAGTTTTGATTATAATCCAGATATCAAGCCAGATTGACCAGTTCTGAATGTAGTAAGTATCCAGTGAGATTCTTTCTTCGTATCCGGTATCACTGCGACCTGAAATCTGCCACATTCCGCTTAACCCCGGAGTAACGGAGAGGACGTAGTCCCTGTATTTTCCGTATTTTTCCAGCTCGCCTTCCGTTACCGGACGCGGGCCTACAAAACTCATTGAACCTGTAAAAATATTCCACAGCTGGGGAAGTTCGTCAAGGCTGGTTTTTCTTAAGAATTTACCGAATTTTGTAACCCGCGGGTCATCTGTAAATTTACGGTCTTTTTCCCATTCAGCTGCCCTGACCGGGTCTTCAGCAAGAATTTTTTTAAGCTTTTCCTCTGCATCAATGCACATTGAACGGAATTTCCAGCATTTTATTTCCCGGTGATTCTGTCCTACGCGTTTGTGTCCGTAAAAAACGGGACCTTTTGACGTAAGTTTTATTCCGACTGCACAGAAAATTCCCACGGGAATGACAATCGGTGAAATTATAAGGCACATGAGTATGTCTATGGTTCGTTTTAAAAAGAGGGCACCGAATTTTGTAAGATAGTTTGTTGAGGAGAAGCCGAGAATTCCTCCGAAATTTTTCATTTTAAGGGAAAGAGTAGTTGCCAGCTGGTTTCTCGGAACTCTTATCATGTAGCGGTATTTTGTCTGAATTACTTCAAGGTCAGTTTTATAGTCACAGACTATGGCTACTTTTATTTTCAGGTTAGAGATTATTTTTTTGAGATAATCGCTGTCCTGTCGTACAGGTATGTCCATAAAAGTGCTTTCTGCAGAAGAATCGTCTGTGATGATAAGAATCGGAATGTAACCGAAATTCGGATGTGCAATCAGTCTTTTTATGATTTCATGTCCGTTTGTTCCGTGGGTATATATTACAGCCGGAACTCCCCACCAGGAAAATCTGCAGCTGATGCGCCTTGCCAGTTCCCTGAACAGAGGAAGGAAAAGGGTTGCAAAAGGCCATGCCGTTATAAGAGCCAGTGCGATAGGTATGAAATCCCTTGTTGACTTTATTGTTGTTATTGCAAGAGCCATTCCGATAAGGCACAGAAAAGAACAGGTTGAAAACTTCTTTACTTCATCTTCCGGAGCAAGAAGAATTCCAGGGTAAAGCCCGGCAGCATAAAATACAACTGCTATAAACGGGAGAAAAAGAGAGTATTTGATAAAAGACCTGAGCCAGATTGAGGACGGGCTTATGAAATTTATGATGAAAAAGCCCATTCCGATTGAAATCATTATAGCCAGAGCATCAAAGAAAAACAGAGAAAGTCCCGTAACAAAGGAACTTGTATATTTATATTTAGACCTGAGCTGGGCCTGAAAAGTATCTTCTTTAGTATTCATAGCGCTTGAACAATTATACTGGAAAATGCTGTGGTTTACAATGTCACGGGGGCTTTTTTAAGGTTAATTTATTATTGAAAAAGCTGTTTTATTATAATTTCCGCAGTATTTTTGTATGAATAGGGATTGTTGAAACCGGACAGGTCTTCAGGTGTGTTCCAGGCCTTAAGCATTTTTTCTGTCAGGGAATCAGAATCTTCTGTTTTAAAGAAGAATACCGGAAGGGTACCGTAAATTTCCTTAAATACCGGGATGTCAGAAATAACTGCCTGGGTTCCTGCGCATAATGCCTGAAGCGGAGGTATGCCGAAGCCTTCATAAAGTGAGGGCTGTACAAGAAGTTTTGCGGAAGAAAGGAGCCTGCGTAAAGTTTCATTGCTGACAAAGCCTGTAAATTCAATTTTTTCTGAAGGAATCTTTTCTATAAGACTGCTTAAGGTATCATCTTTAGTCCTGAAGTTATCCTGACTGCCTACAATGATAAGTTTTGCACCTGCTGCTGAGGTACCGGATGAGGCACTGCAGAATTTAGGGAATGCTTCCAGCAGAGTTTTAAGCCCCTTGTGCCGTTTTATGTTTCCGATGAATATTACGGAATCAGTTTTTTCAGTATTCTTTTCCTGCTCGGAAGACTGAAGATAGGAAGGAAGACCATTATAGACTACAGTTATTTCTTTTTTGCAGTTGAGTTTTTTCTGAATCCGTTCTTTGCTGAACTGAGAAACTGTAAATATTCCTTTTGATTTTCTTACGGCACGCTTATAAAAGAATTTTCTGGCTGCAGTTCCAGCTTTTCCTGTAAGCCCCTTAACGTCGAGAAAAACAATATCATGAATTGTCGTGTAGACCGGTATTTTTATTCCCCCAGGGATATTACAGTAAGGAGAAAAATATACGTCACATTCATTTATTTTTTTCAGGAGTTCAGCCGGAAAACAGAACATTTCTTTAAGGGAAAAGGTTTTTATTGAGCAGGAAATAAATTCACAGTTACTGCCTGTTTCTGTTTGACCTGCAGGCGAAGCTTTATCTCCAAAAAGAAGGAATTCATTTTCTGTTTTAAGGAAGAAGGGAAGTATTTCATCCAGAAATGTTCCGATCCCGCTTTTTCCGCTCATCCGGCAGTCGATGGCAATTTTCATCTGAGACCTCTTTCTGCAAGTTCCTTGATTTCTTCCCTGAACCGCTGTGCGCTGAAGGTTTTTGCATGATCAGTTATTGTTTTTACATCAAAGGCACCGTTTCTGCTCAGTTCCTCAAATCTGAGTATGGCTTCCTTTACGGATGAAGTTTCCTGCCTGTCGAAATAAACTCCGGTAATACCGTCTTTTACGGTTTCAAGGGCACCGCCTTTTCCGTAGGCTATTACGGGACGGCCGCAGCACTGAACTTCCACAGGAATGATTCCGAAATCTTCTTCCGCGCTGAAAATAAGTGCCTTGCATTTCTGAAGGTAAGCAGAAACTTCTTCATCGCTGATTCGTCCGGTAAAGGTAATTACTGAGTTTTTATAGGATGAGGCAAGTTTTTTTAATTCAGCTTCCTGACTTCCGCTTCCGATTACTATAAGTTTTTTACCCAGTTCTCCGCAGGCTTTTATTGCAAGGTCGATTCTTTTATATGGAACAAACCTGCTGAAGGCAACGTAAAAATCCTCAGGAGGAAGACCGTCCGGACCGAGACGTTCAGTGTCTACAGGAGGAAAAATAACCTGGGCATCTCTGTTCCAGAATTTTTTAATTCTTCTCTTAATATATGAAGAGTTTGCTGCAATTGCATCAATTCTCTGGCTTGAAATATAATCCCACTGACGGATTTTTCCCATCATCCGTTTCATGAAAAATCTTGTAAGAAAACCTGAAGAGCGGAAGTAGTCATAGTAAAGATCCCAGGCGTATCTCATTGGAGAATGAACGTACGCAACAAATCTTGTGTCTGGAGAAGTAATGACGCCTTTTGCACAGCAGGAGGAACTTGCAATTACAAGGTTATAGGATGTAAGGTCAAAACTTTCAAAGGCTTTTGGCATTAAAAAAAGAAGTTTTGTGTAAAGTTTTTTACTGAATGGAATTTTCTGCACGAAAGATGCATGAACTTTTTCTTTCGGAAAATGCCGGGACATCTTTTTTTCATCATAAACCAGAGTATATATGTCTGCCTCAGGATAAACCTTAAGCATTTCTTCAACAACGCGTTCTGCTCCTCCGTAAGTGGTGAGCCAGTCATGTACGATTGCAACTTTCATTCCCACATTATAGCAGATGACGATTTATTGATAAAGACGCAAAAATATCGTATCCTTTTTTTTATGAATAGAATTTTAAAGTTATTTTTAATTTCAGCTGCAGTCAGTTCTTTCCTGACTTTTCCACTGCATGCCCAGAGTTCAGTTTCAGAAACTTCAGGTGAGGAAGGACAGATTCTTCACAATTATGAAGCAGGTGACATCAGGTTTTCAGAAGATACTTTGTTTTCTCATCATGGAGAAAGACATTATATAACTGCTGCTACGGGAATGTTTGTTCCGACTGTTGTTCTTTCTTTATGGAACCGCTATGCTTCCGGCTCCGGCTGGGCTAAGGTTGATTATGCAAGAAATTTCAACCGGATAAAAAACGGTACTGTAAAATGGGAATGGGATACGGACTGGTACTGGACAAATTTTGTTCTTCATCCATATCAGGGACAGCTTTCTTATTCTGCATTCAGGACTGCAAACTTTTCTCAGTTTGAAAGTATTCTTGCCGCAACTTTCGGTTCGTTTGTCTGGGAAACCATGTGTGAAAACAATACTCCTTCCCTTAATGATATGGTCTACACTTCTTTGGGGGCGTGGCCTATGGGAGAAATGCTGCACCGCCTTTCTTTTGAAGCTGATGAAGCATGGGGACCGCTCCGTTTCCTTATTACTCCAATGAGAATATGGAATGAGGGAATTACAGGGGACAGACCCTACGGTACTCACGGTAATATAAAGGAACTTTCTTTTTATACAGGCTTCGGTGCTGCTAACGGCGTTAATGATGCTGCTGACTATGAAAAGGCAGATGAAGTTTATCCTCTGTTTGCTTCCTTAGGACTTAATGTTGTCTATGGAGATTCTTTTTATCATGACTCCAATGATCCTTTCAGTGCATTCAATCTTTCTATAGGCGGCTCTTTGGGAAAAGGCTGCGGAGAAGGTTACAGAGCTCTTGAAAAAGACCTGATGCATAATCTTTACATTTTCTCTGACGGCTGGGTACTTTCCCGTTCCGTTGCAGAATCTGACGGCAGGGACACAACCGTCGGCCTTATTTTTGACTATGATTTTCTCTGGCATTCCTTCATGAATTTTTCTACGCTTGCTCCGGGGTTTGCAGTCAAGCAGCGCTTTACCGGAGAAAAGGCAAAAGTTGAATGGGAACTTCACCTGGATGCCGTTGTTTTAGGTACCCATGACGTCTGGTATTACAGAAGGGGCATAATAGATTCAGACAGAATTTATAAGGCCTATAATTATTCTGTTGGTGGTGAAGCAGTTGCGGCTGTCCGCTATAAATTTCATGATGGTCCTGCATTTGTTCTTAATGATCATTTTTATGCTTTTTATGATTTTAAGGATGCAAAGCATGAGGTTGAACCAGGAGTTTCAGTATTCAATTATCTGAGGGGAGAGGTAACCTTCCCGGTAAGTGAAGAAATTGACCTCGGCGCAGAAAACATTCTTTATTCTGCTTATTCCGTATTTGATGAATATCCTGATATTGCTTCCCTTATGTATTCTGCAGGATTTTTTGTAAGGTACAATCTTAAATAAAAAAATATACAGCTGCTTTAAAAGCAGAAGCACTCCGGATAACAGAAAAATCTGAAATATCCGGAGTGCTTTTTTTTTACATTATGACTGCATCATCTGATCAGTTACAGAGAATTAAGAAAGGCTTTGTTTTCTTTTGCAAAGCTGTTCTGATTCTGGAAACTGTCCCAGTTGATTGACCAGGTCATGATTCCCCTGAGGCCAGGATGTTTTGCATTTATTTTTCTAAATGCTTCCTGAAGTCCTGCATTTGAAATCTGTCCTGAACCGGCAGCGCCTGATGAACATGGAACTGCAATTACAACCTGATCCGGGCGGAGTGCAGGGAACATGTATGCAGAATTGTTGTTTACGCTGAATCCTTCAAGGAGCATGTTGCACATTTCTACGATTCCTTCAACTGTGCCCATGTTATAATACTGACCGTCACGTCCTACAATCGGTGCAGAATTGTAAAGCTGTGTCTGAACATAAGTTGTCTTGTCACGGAGGGCATATACCATTGCAAGGTATGCGCCGGCACGGCTGTCAACATAACTGTTTGCTCCACCGTAATACTGATGTCCAAGCTGCATGTAGAAAGTTTCCGGTGCCCATGAAAGAATGAAATCATCTCCATGTGCATCGCAGATCTGTCTGATGGCAGAAATCATATTTTTAATGCGTGGAGTCTGTACATTTCTGAAATCAGGATCTGCACCGCTGTTAAGCTGAACTGATGACTGTTCAAGGTCAATGTCAATTCCGTCAAATTCATATTCATCAACGAGGGCATTTATCTGGCGTACGAAGTTTGAAACGGCTGTTTCATCTGCAAGATAGAAGTATCCTTCATAACCGCCGATAGAGAGTACGATTTTCTTTCCTTTTGAATGGAGAAGCTTTACATCACTCTTGAATTCTGTAAGGCTGTATCCGTCTTTTGAAGCTACAGAAAACTTCATGTTTCCGTTTCCACTGCCTGGAGTTACAGGTTCTGCGAAAGCAATATTGATTACATCCCATGAGGAATCAACGTTACGAAGCTTGATGAATGGAGTTCCGCCGTCCCAGTTATGCCAGTATCCGCTCATGATTCTTGCAGGAAGCTGAGTGTTTACCGGTCCTTCAGGAATATCAGGATATGAAGGAGTTTCCGGTTCAGAAGGAGTTTCTGGTTCTGACGGAGTCTGAGGCTGTTCTGACGGTTGTTCGCTGGAAGGATTTGAACCGTCAAGGTCGCTTCTTAATTTCCAGAACCAGAGTCCTGCTGTTCCAGGTACCCATGCGGAATTAGAAGTATGTGCATAGTCACATTCATAAACTGCACCATTGTAAATTACAAGGTCTCCTGTGTTGTAGTGAACGCTGTTTGCTGACCATTCCGGATAAGAAGGAGTCTGCGGATTATCTGATCCCGGATTTGTAGTACCAGGATTATCTGATCCCGGATTAGGATTATCTGTTTCAGGCTTTTCTGGAGTTACAGGGTCTGTGTCGTTGAGCTGTGCAAGATATGCACCGATTTTATTTGCAAAGTTATAGCCGTTTGATGCATCCCAGTTGATGGACCATGTCATTACACCGCGGAGACCAGGATATGTATGAGGCGGCATGTATGAACCGTGTCTTGTTCCGTGAACAAGAGTATCAAGAGCATTTATGATAATCTGCGGATCTACATAGCCTGAACCTGCACCTCTTGTTGAAGCCGGGAGTCCAAGTCCTACCTGATCCGGGCGGAGTCCGTGTTCCAGCTGAATTGCTGCAAGGGCTGTAAGGAAGTTTTCGTTTCCCTGAGCGTATACGTTTCCGTCTTCTCCAAGCATAGATCCGGAATTGTAGTACTGCATGTTGTTGATTGTAAGGATGTCAGAAATTGCAAGAGCCAGCTTGAAATATTCCATTCCGGTTGTCTGCATGTCAATTGTCTGAGGTGCCATTGTAATGATTGAGCCTTTTGGAATTGCGCGGAGTGCCTTTGAAATATACTCTGCATTTATTCCGTGCTCAAGATCAATATCTACACCTTCAAATCCGTATTCATTCATGAGGGAAGTAATGCTTGAAGCAAATCTTGAGGCTGCTGCATCACTGTTAATGAGAACGTTTCCTGTTTCTCCGCCTACAGAGAGAATTACGTGCTGACCGCGGGCTTTTGCTGCTGCAATATCTGCAATGAACTGAGCCTTTGAAAAGCCTAAAGATGTATCAAGATTGAATACTACTTCACCAGGAGTTCCTGTTGATTCACCAAAGGCAACGCAGATAATGTTGTATGCAAGCGGTACGTCCGTAATGCGGAGAACTTTTGCTCCGTTGTTGAAATTCTGCCAGTAACCTGTAAGAACATAAGTTGGAAGTCCTTCTACTTCAATTGTTCCCCCACCGATTACAGGCGGGATATAAGGTTCTTCTCCTGAAGGATTGTCATTTCCCGGTGTTTCCGGTTCTGTATTTCCCGGTTCCTGAGAAGAGCTTCCCTGAGTTACTGTGTATTTTACAGTGTTCGAAAGTGTTGAACCGAATTTGTTTGAGATCTTTACCTGATATTCATAGGTACCGTTGGCTTTTCCGGTAACATTGAATGTGTAAGACTGTGCGGAAGGGGAGTTGTCTGTAAGAATTACAGATTCAACTGTTTTTCCGTTTTCAATAAGTTCTGCAAGAGTTCCGTTCTGACCCCACCAGATGTTCATTCTGATGCCGAAAGAAGATTCTCCGTTCCATTTTGTCTGTTCGATGGATGGAGCAGCAGGTACACCTGTAGCTTTTCCTCCGTCAGGAATTTCTGTAACAGGTTCTTTGTCATTTCCGTCAGAAGGTGTTTCTGGATTTGAAGGATCAGATGGAGTTACCGGAGTTGTGTCATCATCAAAAACAACGCCTTCAAGCATTGAGTCTGCAATGATGTTTACAAGATCGTATCCGTTTTTCCAGTCATCACCGTCAAGTTCCCAGTACATTGCACCGCCGAGATTGTTCTCTTTGATGTAGTTCATTTTTGTACGTACGGCTTCTGCATCATCATAAGTGTATAATGCCTTTGCAGAACGGTTGTAAAGCCAGCATGCTTTTGAATATGGATCGCGGAATTTTTCCCATCCGGCCTGATTTTCGAGAGCTTTAATTTCGTAGTATGGACTCTGTCCTCCAACTCCCCATGTACCGCTGAGACTTGAACCTCCGTTTCCGAACATTCCGTCCGGTGTTCCGTTTCCGTCAAAGTCATGTCCTCCCGAAACATCATTCCAGCCGCGGCTGTAGAAAGGAATTCCAAGTACGATTTTTTCTGAAGGAACCCCCTGCCTGATGAATTCTTTTACAGCCCAGTCGATGTTGTATTTTTCGCGAATCTGAGCATTCGGGTTGTTGTCATAGGGACTTGAATAAAGAGGAGCCTGATGACCTGTTGTCGGTTCAAATGCACCGTGCATGTCATAGCTCATGAGGTTAAGGGCATCCAGATATTTGCTGTATTCACCAGGATTTGTTACTGCAATCTTATCATAGCCTACACCGATTGCTGCAGTAAGTTCATAGTATTTGCCGTCTTTTGCTCCCTGTGCATCAAGAGCTTCACGTATTGCCTTGAGGAAAAGGGTGTAGTTTTCTTTGTCTTCAATTGAGCCCGGGGCTCCTTTGTCAAACTCATCGTTGGGATCCTTGTCTCTGTGAACACCCGGATATTCCCAGTCGATGTCTACACCGTCAAGATTGTTTGCTGTAACAAATCTAACAAGATTGTCAGCTGCTCTTTTTCTTGACTGTTCAGAAGCTGCAGCTGCATGGAACCCGTGAGATTTTGTCCAGCCGCCAACAGAAATAAGAACTTTTACGTGCGGGTACTTTGCCTTGTATTTTCTTAAAAGTCCAAGGCAGCCTTTGTACTGTGAATCCCATTTTTCTCCGTCGCTTACGATTTCGCTGGTTGCCCATGAATCGTAAATTTCAACGGACTGGTCTGCAGGATTAAGGCCTACAAAAGCATAGTTGATGTGGGTGAGTTTGTCGTAAGGAACGTTCTGCGGGAAATAATTACCATGTGCTCCATAGATTCCCCATTCACAGAAATATCCAGTGACTCTTTTAGGTGATTCCGTTGATGATGCAGAGCGGTAATTTGCACTGCTTTGATTAACGGATCCGTTGCTGTCTTCCTGGACAGATATTTCACTGCTGCAGGAAGCGACTAATGCGGCAATACTCATGGCGAGTGCTGCTGCAATTACTCTGACTTTTTTCATTTTTTCTCCATTTTTTTTGGATTTTTATGAAATTAGGGTAATTGCAGTATTGAAATTTTTAAAGTTTCAGCATTTCGGGAACCGGTCTGATTTTTCGTGTCATTTTTTTGTTTCTTTTATCAGAATCTGCTTTCTGCAATCTTATGTTATTTTTTTTACTTTCAGGTAATCTTTACTTAAGTTTCATTATTTCTTCTTCTGACAGCCCGCTTGCCTGAGCTATCTGAGATAAAGTAAGTACATTCATTTTAATAAGAGTTCTTGCCGTTTCAATCCTGGCATTCCGTGCTCCTGCTGCATGTCCCCGGCGTTCAGCTTCTTCCGTCTTTACCTGTATGTCTGTTTCGTAGTCATATTCGTTGAATACCATGCTTATTACCTCCGATGCCTTGCGGCGCAGGTAATCAGGAAGAAGGTTCTGCTTCTGCGCCTTAAGTACTGCCCTTGTCATGAAGTCTGATGCTCCGCTGCTTTTTTCTTCTTCTACAAGGCTGATGAATTTTACATAATTATCCAGCGGCTGGCAAGAAGAAAAGTCCAGCGTACATTCCGGATGCTTTATGTTGAACACCTTTACGTTAAGCTCCAGGGGAACTTCACTTCCTGCCTTTTTATCAATGAAGGAATCCGACAGCCTGAGTATTTTCTGCGGAGGATAGTTCCTGCTTCCGTTGTAGATGACGTAGAACTCCGGTGAAGGAATCATCTTTCGTTCCGTTGAAAACTTAAGCCTTGAATCCACAATCCTTTCATAGATGCGGGAACAGTAAATACGTCGAGTCAAGGCACGCTAACGCTTAAAGCCTTGACTTCGCCGTTTTGAGGGTTTGTACTACCCCCTCAATCAGAAAGCGCAGGGGCATGTTCTCGTTTACTGAAGACTGGTGCTCCAGCAGGACGACAAGCTTTCCGTTGACGAGCATGGATATGTCGTTGCAGAAAGACTTGTAGATTACCTGCTCAATCTTTACGTCTTCAAGAACCGTATCTTCAGGCCGAAGGGAATTCCCGGAAATGCAGTTGTACAGTTCAATAAAGTTTTTCTTTCCAACGACTGCATCCTTTGAAAAATAGTCTACGAAGAGACTGTCCTTAACCGTTCGGTTTTCATTTTCTTTTTCCATACATATATATTTGCACTGAATTTTCAAAATCTGCACAAATATATAAAAAAAATTATCAGAATCTGCTTTCTGCAACCTTGAGGTCGTCGGCATTGTCTACTTCGTACCATACGCTCTGATCGATCTTAAATCCCTTGAGAAGGGACGGATCTGTTTCTGCAATAAATTTGAGGCAGGTTTCGTAGTAGGAGTTTTTACCGAAGACATTCATAAAAGTTTCGAGAAACGGAAGATAATATGTGTTTGTAAATTCTTTTGAGAATTTATAAATGTTTACGGTTTTGTAATATGAGTTTTTATCTTCCTGTTTCTGATTCTTCTTTACTATGAAATTAGTAATTTCATCAGAATCGTTAAGAAGAGTAACGGTTCCGTCCATCCAGTCTTCCCAGTGACTTACAACAGCCAGGTTTTTTTCTTTGTTTTCAACAAGAGATTTGATGATTTCCGGTTTATATACAAGGTCACTTTCAAGGAGAAGTGTGTCATCAGCCTTAAAGAAATCTTTCAGCAGATAAAGCGAATAAATATTGTTTGTCTTTTCATAGTCTGGGTTTTCGCCAAATTCGATCTGCATTCCGTTAAGGCGTTTTTCGTCAAAAGTGTTACGGATAAAATCCTTGAGGACTTCGCTTTTGTAACCAAGCCCGATGATAAGCTTTTTAATGCCGGCTGCAACAAGGGCATCAATTGCTCGTTCAATCATTGGAACTCCGTTGACTTTAACCATGCACTTTGGTACTTCGTTTGTAAGCGGTCTGAGACGGCTTCCTGTTCCTGCTGCTAAAATCATTGCCTGCATTATTTTGCCTCCGTGGAATTAGAATCAAATTCTTTAGATTTATCTATCATGAATTGTGCTGTACGTTCACCAGCTTCTCCTATATGCATCCATGCCTGAGCTTTTGCTTCTGCCCTGGCTTTTGCAAGTTCTGGTGAATCTGAAGCATTTTGAATTACATCTTTTATATTTGAAAACTGTTCTTCCTTTAATTCAATTCCGATTTTTTCAAGGGTAGTGAACTGCCATATTCTTTTTTCACTACCATCTTCATTATATACTTCACTTGCATCATAAATCCTAAGATCAAGATCTGCATTTACATACATTACAGGTTTATCACACAGGAATGTATAGTCATAAATAACGGAACTGAAATCACTTATCATGATATCTGCACGTTTAAGAGCATAGATGTTGTCCCTGTCAAAGTTCCATTCGATATTTTCAGATGCTTCATATTTTTTCTGAAGGCGTTCAAGCATTTCTGCTTCTGATTTTTTAGACTGAGGATGAGGTCGAACGATTATATGCCAGCCTGTTGCTAAAAGTGGATCAAGAAGTTTTTCTCCATATTTTGAAAGAATTGCACTTGGTCCCCATGAAGGACAGAGGAGAACTGTAAACTTGTGATCCTTTTCTTCCGGAATTGCTTCCATTTTTAGTTTGAGTTCATCAAGATAAGTACAGCCTACAGAAAGAAGTTCTTTTTCTTTAACGCCTCTTGATTTTTCGAGATAGCGGATATCATCTTTCTGATAATCTCCTGTAAGAAGAACTGAATCAAAGTAATCGATTCCAAAGAGACGGTACATGGTTGCATCACCGGAACCATGCCTAAGGTGAGCGTAATGCTTAACATTCTTGCTTCTTTTCATCTGATATACATCAAGGCCTGGAGTTGTCATAAGTACAACATCTGCACTCAGCAGGTTAAGTCTTGCAAAAGCTTTGTTCCCTTCTCCGATATATTCAGCCTTTACATATTTATAGTCAGAAGAAAAAACAGGATCTTCGTTGTAAGAAGTAAAGTAAGTTACATTTGTTTCTTTTTTTTCAAAAGCATCGAGTACCGGCTTAAAAACATTCCAGTATTGCTTTCCTTCGTTATAAATTACATATTTTTGCCTTTTTGCATTCAGGGCTTCTCTTGTTGATTTTCCGGCGAATAAAAGCTGTATTTTAAGAAATGCTGCTTTAGCAAGAAAGAAAAGAGTTGCTGCTGCACCGATGAAAACAGAAAAGAGCATACTTCCTGTTCCTGGATCTATATATAAGAAATTATTAAAGAGCATTAGAATTCCTCCTGTGTCCAGTTACAGCTGTCAAAGATATTTTCTTTTACACGGTACCATTCATTTTTCGAAGCTGTAAAAATATAACTGCTTCTTGTGTGATGAGGCATAAAAATATTGCTGAGGCATACTAATGCACCTTTTTCTTTTGCAGAAGAATCAATTATCTTTCCCGTAAATGGATTTTCAGGTTTATCAACAAGTCCTTCAAGAAGAAGGACAGGGGTATCTGCATTTGTCATAAAATCTTCCGTGTTGTAAACAGGATCTCCTTTTGCGTTAAAATCCTTAAACATAAGCAGAGGATGGTATCTTCCAGGACCTATTTTTGCAAATTTATCATCCCATTTGTAACCTGCCTCAAATCGGTCTGCTCCGTGATCAGCTACAATAACTATTCTTGTATTGTCATAGCAGCCGTTTTCCTTCAGGTAATCAAGCCATTCGCCTACACGGTACATTGCGCCTGCAAAAGAATGATATCCCCGGTCTTTTGGATATGCAGAGTTTTTATTGTCTTCTTCTGATATTTTTGTTGTAGGACGATAGTTATCTGAAGCATTCAGAATGAGCCCGTCATGTGTTGCATTATTTGTAAAATTGACATATGCATTTTCTGTTTTGGATTCAAAATCTGTAAACCTTGGAAGATATTCCAGTGCTGAATATCCTTCCAGATAGTCATTATAGTTGTCTACTTCTTTATTTGTTGACCAGTAATTTCCGTCATTATAAAAAGCAGGTCTGAGTACGAGAGGAGAACATCTGAAGAATCCATACCAGAGAATATCTCGTTTTAATGTAGTACTGACGACACCAAGATTAGCAGAATCCTGATGCTCTTTATACCATAAATCAAGATAGCTTGAATCTGTCAGTTCACAGTCTATAAGCGGGTAATCCTGAACGAGTGATTTATCAGGTTTCATTGCATAGTTAGCCCATGTTGGATCTGTAATAACAGCAGAATAATCTTCAGCCTGTTCTGTAAAAATTCTTGGAAGAATGAGCAGTGATTCATTCTGTTTGTCAACGAGTTTCTGATTTGATTTTTTGTTCATTTCTTCCGGAGTATATTCATATCCGCCGTAAACTGGAGGTGCTCCTATAAGTGTATGTGAGTTAAATGAAACTGTATTTTCATAATTTATAAAGCCGTAAAATTTTTCTTTCAGTTCAGGTTTTTCGTTAAACAGGGGTTGTACAAATCTGGATTGTGCCCTGTCAAGGTAAAGGTAAATTACGTTTTTTCCAGTTTTTGAAAGGTGAATGAAAGGTTTAATTTCTTTTGCAACTTCAAATTCATTGTAGCCTGTACTGATTGTTTTAATATTAGAAATTGAAATTCCAAATACGAATATAAGCGTTAATCCTGCAACAATGTAATTTAGAATTTTTGTAAGTCTGAATTTTATCAGAATAAAAAATGCGGAAATTACAAGAATCATTGTTCCAATATTCAGTAGAATCTGAGTTCCATTTGCATCAACTGAACTTATTTCTGTAAATTTCAGAAGACGGCTTAAGGTTCCGTAATCTCCCTGAAAGAACATTGTATTTACAAGACTCATTCCAAAAAGAGAAGCAAGAGCAAATGCTATAAGAGTCTGCATTCTTTCATGATAAAGGAAGAATATGAGCGAACACCAAATTATGAAAATACCGGCACTTTGACTTAATGCATTCCATACGAAAAAAAGAGGGTCTTTGATTCCGTCAATTCCATAGAACGCCTGCGGATCCGATGCAACCAGTTCTGAAGGAATATAAAGCCCCACAAGCAGTGTAAGCCCGATAGCTGAAGCTGCAAACAGTCCCAGCCTGAGCTTAAAGTTGTCTCTGAGTCGGCTGAACGGTTTGTCTATAAGATAATTGCTCAGCCTTACGAAAAGCGGTGCAAAGTAAACAAGGGCAAATACAGCTGCAACCAGGAGGGCACGTTTTACGGCAAGTACATGTCCTGCAAACATCCAGATAATGAGGGCAGTTACTGCAGCACAGGCAAGAACATAAAGTGTCCAGACCGGATGCTTGAGTTTATAGAAAATGTTCTTTACAAGGGAAAAGAGGTTGTTTAGCGTCCAGTATGCAACAAGACCTGCCGGAGAATCATAAAGGATTACAACGAAGATAAGTGCAAGTCCATATGTCTGAATTTTGTCGCGGACAGGAAGTCCTTTTGTATAAATCGTTCCGCTTATCATGTTTATAAGAGTCATAAGAATCGGAAGAATGTTTACGTGGAAGGCTCCGATTGTAAAAAGCGAATCCGGTGCACCCATATCTTTTATGAAAAGAAGGCTCTGGCCTTGAAGTGCAGTCATGTTTGACAGGCATGTATATGCTGCCGTAAAGAAAGGGATCTGAATGAGAAGTCCGAATGCAGACCTGAGGGACATGATAGGGTGGTAGTGCTGCTGTCTGTAGTAAGTTGTAAGAATCATGTACTGTTCGTTACCTTTGAATACAGCCTTGATTTTATCAACTTCACTTTTCATTGCTTTCTGCTTGTCACGCTCAACCTGCTGCCAGTGTTCTGCAACAATGTAAAGCGGAAGCGTAAGAAGACTGACTGCAAAACTTACTCCAAGAATTGCAAATCCTGTGTTGTCAAAAAGCTTGGAACAGAAACTGAATACAAGCTCAATTATCTGGGTCAACGGATATATGACCAGAGAATAAAAGACGGATCCCATTGTATTTCCTCAATAAAATGTTTTTTTTTTACTATAGAATGATAATGAAAAAGGCTTTTATTGGCAACAAGACCAGTCATCTGTAAAAAGCCTTGTCATACTGAGTTTTTTATGTGCCATTTTTTATTGAAAATATATAATATTTAAGGTAAAATTTTAATCAGATTGAGAATTATATTTAACTTACGGAAAGGGGGTAGAATTATGCAGAAGTTTGATAAGCCTACTACAGGTGCATTTGTTCTTAAAGCATCGAAGGCTGATGATTTTTTTAAAATGAAGCATCGTACATCAGCAGATGCAATGGCACGGTTCGATAGATTTCAATCAAAAAAAGTTTCTACCAAGGGATGCTCTAAAAAGTAATGTATGGGGAAGAGATAAAATACTCAATTGATTTGCTTGAATATTCGGATAAAGAAAGCATACAGTTGTTTTCATGTGGAAATGATAAAATTGATCATTATATAAAAAATGAGATATTTAATGGGTCGACATTGAATATTGATGATGGCCTTCACTTTAAAATATGTAAAAAAAATACAACGGAGATAATCGGTTTTTATTCTTTAGCCAGTTCTGGAATTATACATAAAGTTGATAATTATATGCATGTACTTCCTGCCGTAAAAATTGATGTCTTTGCAATTGATAAAAAGTATCAAAAACTGCATTTTAACGAAGAATCTGAGCTTTCAGAGAAGGATCATTATTATTTTAGTGATCAAATTCTTTGCGAAGTGATAAGAAAGTGCAGGGATATATCAGAATCTCAGTTACTTATAAATTTTATAATTTTGTATGCTGCAAAAGATGCTGTAAAATTTTATACAAGGAATTTTTTTAGTCCCTTTAAAAATTTTATGGAACCTGAAACAAATTCCGAAGTAAATTCTCTTGAACCTATGTATATGCCACTGTGATTCTATTTGATATATTTTAAACATGTTACAGTTAACTACATACAGTCCGGATTTTATCAAGAAGAAGAGATGCGGCCCTGTCATAGGTGAACTTCTTCAGTACTTCCTGAACTCCTTTTGGTTCTTGTTTTAACAGTTCCCCAAGATTTACATCCGTAGAATCCGGGTTTATGTAGTTTACGGAGTCGGAATAGATTTCTTTTAAGCAGGCTGCATCAGAAACGATTGCCCTGCATCCTGTGCTTAAGGCTTCCAGAGGCGGAATGCCGAAACCTTCATAATAGCTTGGGAATACAAAAGCCCTGCATTTTTTCATAAGCGCCTTTACTTCTCCGTCAGAAACATAACCGAGAAGGGTGACGTTATTCAGATTCTTGAGGGCTTCAAGTTCAGGGGGAACAAGACCGCTGATGGCTTTTCCGCTTATTGCAAAATGTTCTTCCGGATGCTTTTCTGCATAACGGGCTATCCATGCAAGATTTTTTCTGCGGCTAAGGCTTCCTAAAGTAAAATAAAAGTCTCGTTCCAGAAGCACTGGAAAACGTTCAAAAATACCGTCGTCTTCACTTACAGTGTTAAAGTGCTCCCATCCGTTTGGAATTACTGAAATCCGATCTTCTGATACTCCGTATCTTTCCATGATTCTTTTTTTGCTGAATTCTGAAACTGTAAAGATGTGACGGGCATTTCTTGCAATGTTTCTGTAGCTGAAACAGCTGTAGAGCTTTATAAGGGTATCCTTAAGGGATGTAAAATCTTCCGGATGATCGGCAGCGTATATGTCATGAATGAAACTCAGACCGCAGAATTTTCCTTTTGGTGCGGTATTAGAGAAGTTGAGACCTGTTGCCTTGAGTTTTTTGCAGGCTTTTTTGAATATTCCCATATCCCACTTCGGAAAAGATTTTATGCTATATGGAGAAATGATAATTTTTATATTTTTAAACTCAGGAAAAGTTTTTGCATTGGCAGCGATAAGGATTGAAAAATCATCTTCTTTTGTAAGAAGGGCATCCATCCGTCTGCAGGTTTCCCATGCAAAGCGCTCGATTCCAGTGAGGTTTCTGTTTAGAAAGTTTCCGTTTATTAAAATCTTCATGTCTGGATTATAGTACCATATCTTTTTTTTGTCATTGCATAAAAATACCCCTTCTGCCTTGCTCAGGAAAAGGGGTACATGTTAACTTCCGGAATGCATTTGCATCACGGCATGCTGATGATTATCAGACCTTAAACTGGTCTATCTGTTCTCCGATCTGGTTTATACTTTCTTTCATTTTTATTGAAATGCTTGAAAGTGCTGCCCCGGTTTCGTTTATTTTTCTTGCTCCCACAGACATTTCCTGCATGTTTTCCGTCATGGAAGTCGTTGCGTCCTGAAGGTGCTTTACTTCAGAAAGAATCATTTTGTTTCCTTCTTCCATTTCGTTTGAAGCATTGCGGACTTCTACCGTACTGTCATTCATATTGTGAAGGGCTTCGGTAATCTGCTTTGAGCCCTCATTCTGTTCTTCCATTGCACTCTTAATCTGAAGGACGAGTTCGTCTGTTTCGACAAGTTTTTTTGATACGGATTCAAAGGCAGTGCTTGCTTCATTGGAAGCTGTAACTACTTCATTTATAGAATCCTTTATGCTGTTAAGCTGGTCTCCGATTGTCTTTGACTGTGCGGTGGAAGTTTCTGAAAGTTTTCTGATTTCATCTGCTACTACTGAGAATCCTTTTCCAGCTTCTCCTGCATGGGCTGCTTCGATGGCTGCATTCATTGCAAGAAGGTTCGTCTGCTCTGCAATGGCTGAGATTGCGGCATTGGCTTCCTGAAGCATCTGGGATTGGGTTTCAATCTGCTGTACCCGTTCGTTTACAGCCTGCTGTTTTGTAAAGCCTGCCTGAGCGTTCGTGCGGAGGGTAGAGAAGGAACTTGCCATCTTTTCTACACTCTGATTTACGGAAGCAATGTTGCCGATCATCTGCTCAACGGCTGCACTTGCCTGGGTAACGCCTGAAGACTGACCTTCAATCATGTGTTCCAGAGATTCAATGTTTGAGGCTATTTCGTTAACGGCACCTGCTGTCTGGGCAACGCTCTGTCCCTGTCCTTCAATCTGACGGCGCATGCTTTCGATGTTTGCAATAATCTGAGTGATTGAACTTGCCGTATCTTCTGCAGCTGCAGACATGTCTTCTCCGGCAACTGTAAGGTTCTGTTTTGAATCCTTGACCTGACTGATAATCGTCTGAAGTTTTGAAGCAAAATTGTTGAATCCGCTTACAACCTGTCCGATTTCGTTTCTTGAATTAAGTTCAATGCGTTTTGTAAGGTCAGCATCACCGGAAGCAATTCCGTTGATCGTCTCCTGTACGAGGGTAAGAGGTTTAAGGGAAGCTACAAGTACAATTGTTCCCAGAATGACAAGAATGAGTATGGAAAAAATACCGCCGATGATAAGCTGGTTTCTTACAGTATTTACGACTGATGTAATCTGAATTTCAGGAATGGAGAGTGCAAGACCCCATGGGGTTCCCTTTATTCCCGTGTGAACTATCAGGTCTTTGCCTCCGCCAAGTCCTGATACCCAGCCATAGCCGCTGACCCCTGCTGCAATATTCTTTGCAACGTCTGCCATGTCTTCAAAACCTGCAGAAAGTCCGGTGATGAAGTTTTTATCAAGGTTTGCCGTATATTCTTTTACAGGATGTGCGATTACAGTTCCGTCTGAGGCAAGCATCCAGGCATATCCTTTTTCTCCGATTTTAAGGGCATCCAGTTCTGCCGTAAGGTCTGTAAGGTTTACAACTCCCGCAAGCATTGCAACTGTGCGTCCGTTCTGTTTAACAGCCCGTGTTATGTGGCATACAGCTTTTCCGGTTGTTTTTGAGATGACAGGATCGTCAATATATTCGTCCTTGCCTTCTTTCATGATGGCATTGAAGTAGGATCTTGTGGCAATATTTGTAGTTGAACCAATATCGTTGTAAGAAATTCCGTCCGGTCCAGCAAGCATGATGTAGTCAAAATCTTCCGTACGCTCGCTTTCGTGTGCTCTGAGCCATTCTGTCATTTCCTCAAAGGTACCGTTCTGCATTACATCGGACAGAAGATAGTAATTGAGTTCCTGCTGGTAGCCCCATAAGTCATTTTCCATCGCAAGTGAATAAGCTTCGGCAATTTCTGTATAGTCTTTTGTATAGCCGTCAATAATGGCTTTTTTAGAACTTGAAGTAACAATAAGCATCTGAACTATGTTAATAAGCAGTATTGAACAGCCTATCATGAGTACCAGAGCCATAGCCAGACTTGATTTACGGGTTTTAGTTTTATTTTGACTGTCAGACATGTTTCTCTCCTTGTTTATGCACGGTAAACACCTTCACAATAATTATAACACCGCTTTTATTAAATTAAAGGTATGGAGAGAAATATTTTTTTTGTTGTATTGAATTATTTCAAAACTACAATGAAATCATTATTTAACCTGTAAATCGTATGGTAGTACGTATTTTTGACAAGTAAAAATTCTTCTGTTATTTCAATGTCTTTGCAGATACATTTAAAATTATATGAATTTAAGATTTCATCGTTCCAGCTTGAAGATTCTGTAAGGGAAGGTCCTATAAGTTTCTTTATCAGCGGATAATTTTTTTCAGCGATTCTATTTTTTTGAGTTGTTTCCATAGAACCTTTTACGCAAATATTAATTTTATCTGTTAAGTCATTAGTATTTTCTGAAATGTCATTTAAAAGTGTGGAAATTCTAAAAGTTGTATATTCTTTTTGATTTTTTAAGCAGTTTCCATATGTAAAAAGGAATACAATTAAACTGTATATCATACAACCAGTTAATATCATTGATAATATTTTGGATTTTTTAGAAATAGGAGTTTCTTCCAGTGTAAGAAAAATCAGTGCAATCATTACATTAAATCCTATGAATGCTCTGGGGGTAAATGTAGGTCTTTCGAAAATAAGATATGGACCAAATGAAAGCACGTAAGTTAATACGGCTACAATAGGAAGCATTAAAGCTGTTAGTATTTTTCTGCACTTAGAGAAAAGTACCAATTGAAGATAAGCGACTGTTGCTGAAAGTATTATAATTAGTTTTGTAACAATACCACCTGTATAAGACGAGGTTTCTTTTATATACGTTACAGCATTTTTGAGAAGAGCAGATATTTTTATTCTTGTTGAGAAATAGTCATCAGCCGTGTTGTTCATTTTATTCATAAATAAAAACTTAAATATTAAAAGTGCTACGATAAAGGAGAGTATAGCTTTTATAGTAAGAGTAAATATTTCTTTTATATTATTATTATTTATCAGCTTCTTAAGTGCAAAATAAATTGTTAGAACTATATAGACTGAGACTGAAGCCTGATAGGAAAAACAGGTAAGTAACAAACCAAAAATTGAAGTAAAAATAAAAGTACTTGAGTCTGTCATAAAAAGGAATGGTATTGCTGAAAAAAGAATACTTAATGCCATGTAAGGTGCGTCGAATCTGTAGGAAAAATTCTGGCTGAAAAAAGGCATTATAAAAATTATTGAAAGTGGCAGAACCTTTTTTATTGCGATGGAATTCGTTAAAGCTAAGGAAAGAATAATGACAGTAATTGCAGATACTAGTATTGCAATAAAATGAGTTAAAGGGGCGATGTCATTAAGGCTGATGTTATTATGTAAAAAAATTGATAGAAACTCAGAAATATATCTGCTGAATCCTATCCAGGAACGGTTTCCTGTATAATTTCTAAATACATCATCTTCATAAAAATAATTTGCGGCTATTACATTAAAATAGGCTATTAAAAAAAATACGATTAAAAATATTGTTGTGAAGATAATTTTATTCCGTTCAAAACTATTTATGTAGTCCGATAATTTATTTCTTATCGAAAGTCGGATTCTCATTCCGGTGTTTGTCATTACTAAAAAATAAATTGTGCAGACTGTAAACACAAAAAGTCGTGAAGTGTTTTGTAATATATCAATCCATCGCTCTGGTTTTCGAAGTGTTTTATGAAAAAAAAACTGAACGTATTTTAAAATAATATTATCTACTGCTGTGATAGTACCGATTATGCCTGCAATAATTAAAGTACAGAAAAAAATATTTATGAAAATTTCTTTTTTATTTTTTTTTAATGAATTCATTTATTTTTCCTCTTTTGCAATATAGATAGGTCTTTGCTTTACTTCAATATAAATCTTGGAAAGGTAAAGTCCTAATATTCCAGTTGTGAAAAGTTGTAAGCCTCCGAGAAATATTATTATGCAAACCATGGAGGCCCATCCTTGTACAGGATCCCCGTTTATAAGTTTTCTAAGTATAATGAATGCAATAAAAGCAAGTGAGATAATTATCATAAATATTCCTAAAAATGATGACCATGCCAGAGGTTTTGTTGAAAAACCTATTATTCCATCAATTGAATATTTGAAAAGTTTCCAGAATGACCATTTAGTGGTTCCTGCAACACGTTCTATATTTTCATATTCAAACCATTTTGTATTAAATCCGACCCAGGGAAAAATTCCTTTCGTAAAACGATTTCTTTCACATAAGGAAACTACAGCCTCTCTGTATGGTTTTGTCATAAGTCTAAAATCTCTTGCACCATCAACAACCTGGACATCAGACATTTTTCTCATTATTTTGTAGAAAAGTCGTGCAAAAATAGACCTGATTACAGGTTCGTTTTTTCTTGTGACACGCCTGCTTGCAGTGCAGTCATACCCTTCTTCTTTAATTGATTTTAACATTTCGGGAAGAAGGGCAGGTGGATCCTGCATGTCAGCATCCATAACAGCGGTATATTTCCCGGTTGCCTTTTTTAATCCTGCGTATAAAGCTGCTTCTTTTCCGAAGTTTCTGGAAAAACTTATATAGTGAACTTTTTTATCCTTTGTATTTAGTTCTTGTAGTTTAGTTAAAGTTGAGTCTGTAGAACCGTCATCAATGAAAACAAATTCATAAGCCGTGATTTTCATCTGCTTTATGATTTTCGTTGTCTCTGTGTAAAAAATGGGTATGGAATCTTCTTCATTGAAACACGGTACAACAATTGAAAGTTCTGGTAATTTATTATTATTGTTCATTTTTTTTATTCCTGAATATTAAAAAACGTTGTGCTATATAGTTTAAGCCTGTATAAAGGCACATACCTGTAATCATTGCAATATTATCTCTTAACATAATACTTTTATTACGTAAAAAATAGTGAATTATGTTTTTTGCGGCAATATATGCAATAAGATAGCATATAATTATTGTTAATATGAATTCGATAATCTGCTTTATGGATTTTTGTTTGTTATTGAATGTAAAGTATTTATTTAAAATGAAGGAGAGAACTCCGCCGAAAATATAATTACATGAACTTGCCAGCCAGTATGAACATTCAAAACAATTATACAGGAGGAACATAATTCCTGCACCGACAATTGTATTTAGTATCCCCACTGCTAAAAACTTGATTAGTTTAGCATCAATTAGTTTCATATTTTTCTTTCAGAAATTAGAAATCTGAAATTAACTCCAGAAATTTTTTTGTTATATTATTCCATTTTCTTTCAGATAAATCAAATGAATAATTAACTCGCTTTTTTTGTACGGCTTTTTGTATTTCTGTTATAAACTCATCATAAGTATAGGTTACGACTGCACCGGTTTCCTTTAACTTTGGAGTGTCGCAGTATGCTACAATAGGTTTATGTGCTGCCATTGCCTGATAGTATTTTGCTGTAATTCCAAGAGGTCTGTTTTTATAAAAATCCGTAACGTATGGAACCATTACGACTGAACAATTGGTTATCCAGGCGGGTACTTCAGAAGGTCTTATACCTGGAATATAAAAGAGATTGCTGTATGTTTTGATTTTGTGCTGGATATCTTCAGAAGGATAGTTTGGACATACTACTATGTAGTTGAAAGCCTTATTTTGTTCAGCGGCTTTAAAGAGTAGTGTCCATTCAACTTCCCAGGCTCCTACGTAGAGAATTGTATTTTCTTTTTTTAACAGGTCTGGACATTCATAAGTTTTTTCGTAACTTTCGATGTCTACTCCGTTTGATAAAAGTACATATTTTATGGAAGTTTCAAAGTCTGGAATTTTCCGGCGGTATAAATCTAATCCTTCCTTATTTACTATTATATTCAGATCTGCTTTTTTCATGATATTTTTTTCATTTTTTACATAGCGTTCAAGGGCTCCATCAAACATCATGGGATCACTTGGTCTGTAAACTATTTTTGCATTAGGGTACATTTGTTTTATTTTGTCTACAAAAATCATCCCATCGCAGCTTTCAAAAACAAATACATCGGTGCCGTCAAGCCATTTTTTTGCAAAAGTTTTGAATGAGGTGAATGAAAAGCGTTCAAAACTGTTCATCAGATTATCACTTAGAATTTTGTTTGCAAAATTTGGAAGTTTTAATGTTGCAAGCGTTACATTATGAAGTTGTGCTGCTCCAATCTTATAGGTAATACCTTTCTGCAGCTGTTTAATGGATTTTTTATTAAAAAGTTCCTGTTTCATAAAGTATCCGTAATAAGGACGTGGAAAACTAAAAAATACTGTTTCAATTCCAGCTTCGCATGCAGCCTGGGCAAATTTATGAAAACCTCCAAGTCTGTTTGAAATCCAGTTGTGTCCTGTTAAAAATGTTATTTTTTTTATATTCATTTGAAACTTCCTTTTTGAATCAAAATTTTAATTCGCTCTTGAGTTTTTTTAATTGCCATCTGTATTAAGACTTTTTACAAAGTTAATCTAAAATCATTTTAGAGTATGTTTATCTTTAAAAACTTCATCGAATTGTACATTATTGTAACATATCTTTGAAAGAACGAAAATCATATGAAAGTTTAATAAAGGAAAATAATGATTCCTGTCACAATCAGGAGAATTGCCAGAGCTTTCAGTTTTGAAAGTTTTTCTTTCAGAAAAATTCTGGAAAGGATTATTACGAATATATAACTTGAAGCCTCTGCAACGGGAACTAATGAAAGGTTAACTTTTCGAAGCGCAAGCAGATCTAGAAAAACTGCTGTAAAAAAAATGGTATATGCTGTAATTACATATAAATTCAAGTACTCTCTCAATGAATTCTTCCATTTTTTTAAGGCTGATTTTTTTAAGAGAATTTGCGATATGGCAGAGATAAACACTGATAAAAACAGAATTATTGTAGCGGTTATCATTTTTTAAACTCCAGTATTTTTATCATCAACAGAATCAGAGGATGACTGAAAACTTAATATGAAGATACCGCATAAAATTAATATTGCTCCGAGAATCTTAGTTTTTGTAATTGATTCATGAAACAGAAAATATCCAGCTATGAGCCCCCATATAATTGTTATGGATTTGTTTGCAATAGCAGTTGTTAAAGAAATATGTTTTAAAACCTGCTGCCACAACAAAGCATAAATTCCTAATATAAAAAAAACACCGCAGTAAACTGCAATAAATTTTAGAGAAAGAAAATCTAATTTTGCTGCAAATTTTCCAATCACTGCGTAAGAACAGTAAATTAAAAAAGAGAAATGCATTAAAAAAAAATACTTTGCAGAAGAAGGCTTATTCATCTGTATCCTTATGTGTTGTTTCTTTTATAATGAATTTAGGAACGTTATTTATGGTAAGATACATTTGTCCTAAATACTTTCCTATTATTCCAAGTGAAAAAAGAATCCCTCCTCCTAATACAAGAATAAGGATTACTATTGTAGTCCATCCGGTGAGTCCTTCTTTTCCCATGAACCATCTTATTGCATAAAATAGAGCAAGGACAAGACCTGCAATTGCAGCAAAAGTTCCTGTAAAGGTTGCTATCTTCAATGGCATCGTAGAAAAACCGAAAAGCATACGCATAAATACTTTTATGGATTTTATAAAATTATAGTTTGATACGCCAATTTCCCTTTTGTGATGTTCTATAGGAATTTGAGTTATATTATTTGTAACTTGAAAAATAAGACCGTCAATATATGGAAAAAGGTTATTGAAACGGCACATTTCTTTTACTACTTTTCCATCAATAATTTTAAAAGGTGAAAGATATACTTCCTTTGGTTTTCCTAATGCAATTTCACTTATTTTTCCGTTAAACCAGGAGCCTATGTTTTTCCATGCCTTTTGCTTTAGTGTTGTAAAATCAGCATAGACTACATCAAATCCTTTTTTTATTTCACGATATAATTTTAAAATATCGTAGGGTGAATGCTGAAGATCATCATCCATTATTACAACATATTTTCCGCAGGCATAGTTCAAGCCGGTAAGAATTGCAGAGTCCTGTCCTCCGTTTTTGCGAAGGTTTATTCCAAGTATGTTTTTATTTTCTTTTGTGACCTTAAGGATTTCGTCCCAGCTTGTGTCTCTTGAGCAGTCATTTACCATTATCTGTTCATAGTCTATTTCTTTTAGTGCATCAGCTATTTGTTTCGATAACTCAGAGACGCATTCATGACTGTTGTAAACAGGAATAACTATGCTTAATTCTTTCATTTTAAATAGAAGTCCTTTACATTTTTTATGACTTTTTGAATGTCGACATCTGACAGACCGTAATACATAGGAAGCCTGACTAATCGTTCTGAATAAGCCGTGGTTATTTCATCTTTGCCGTCAAAGCGTCCGAATTTAATTCCTGCAGGAGCAGAATGAAGTGGAATATAATGAAATGCAGAACCAACTCCATTTTCTTTAAGGAATGAAATCAATTCTGTCCTTTCCTCTATGTTTTTAGTAAGAATATAGAACATATGGGCATTATGGAGACATCCTGCGGGAACCGTCGGAAGTACTATTTTTTTTGATACTTCAAGTTCTTTTAGGGAGTTATAATACGTGTTCCAGCAGTTCATTCTGTGCATTTGAATTTTTTCAGCCTGTTCCAATTGTGCAAAGAGATATGCAGCGTTTAAGTCAGAGGGAAGGTAAGAAGATCCGTAGTCACGCCAGGTGTATTTGTCGATCTGACCGCGTAAGAATTTGCTTCTGTCTGTTCCTTTTTCACGTATAACTTCAGCACGTTCATAATCTTCGTTCCCTGTATTGATTATGACAGCCCCTCCTTCTCCCATGGAAAAATTTTTTGTCTCATGAAAAGAAAGACAGCCGTAATCTCCTATTGTGCCGAGAGCTCTTCCTTTATATTCAGAGCAGATTGCTTGAGCTGCGTCCTCAACAACTTTAAGGTTATGTTTTCTGGCAATTGTCATTATTGTATCCATTTCGCAGGCGACCCCGGCATAATGAACTGCACATATTGCTTTTGTTTTTGGAGTAATTGCTCGTTCTATTTTATTTTCGTCAATATTCATTGTGTCTGGTCTGATATCAACAAATACGATTTTTGCACCACGCTGAACAAAGGCATCGGCTGTTGAACAGAATGTAAAACTAGGCATTATTACTTCATCACCTGCCTGAATATTACAAAGCAATGCTGCCATTTCAAGTGCTGTAGTACCGCTGGTTGTAAGCAGAACTTTACTGCTTCCTCCAAGTTTGTTTTCAAGCCATGCATGGCATTTTTTAGTAAATGGGCCATCACCGCAAATTTTTTTGTTTTCTATTGCTTCTTTAAGGTATGTAATTTCGTTGCCTGTTACAGGCGGGATATTAAATGGAATCATAGTACGCTGATACTAGTCCTATTTATTGAAAAAAGTCAAGAATTCTGTTATAGATATTTCAAAATGCCATAGAACGATAATCTTTATAATTTTTTATTCTGGTATGGAGAAAATTATGCACACTGTTGAATCAAATGATGGAAGTAAAAGTAAGTTTAATTTTATTAGAAAGCACTTTGATATTTTTATGTTTTCTCTCTCGTTGTTTTTTATATTGTCAGGAACTTTGTTAGTTTTGTTTTCTGATAAATTTATTCCTATTATTTATGATTTACTGTCAAATAAAGTTTTTCATAGAGAATTTAGAATTGAAAAATGGCTTCCAACTATTCAGTCTTTTCTTATAGTTCCGTTATTTATAGTTATTTGTTTTAACTCCTTTATTTTTCATAATTATAGTGATAAGTACAAGACTTTATTTCTTTTTTCAATTTCATTATGCATAATGTTTTTTGTGTGTTTTACAGTAGGTAAATCACTTCCTAATTGTATTGATGGGGATTTAGCCTCTGAAACATTACTGGCAAAGGAATGTGTTCGTGAAAAGTCTCCTGTGCCATTAGGCTGGTGTTATTCAACTGAAATACGGCTGCTTAACACACAGCTTATTTCTGCTCCTGTTTTTATTTTTACAAATAATTGGAATATAGTTAGGGCTTTTACATCTTTTTTTTCTTGTATAATTTTAGGATGGTCCTGCTGGTTTTTACTTTCTTCTGTTGGAGTAAAAAAAACATGGCTTAAGTTTTTAGGAGCGTCTTTACTTGCCTGTCCATGGTCATCATTACATTTCTATGTTATCGGATGGGGTAATTATTATATTCCGCATATTGTATTTGGATTTATCACGCTTTCTGTATTTATACGGATTATGAAGAATAAAGCAAAAAATAGAAAGCGTTTGCTATTTATATTTTATTTATTAGCTTTTATCAGTGGTCTTTCTACAATCAGGTATATTTTAATTTATTTAGTTCCCTTATTTATTTCTATACTGATTTTATCACTTCCAAAGGAAAAAATTACTAGGTCGCTTTCTTTTAAGGAGATTAAGCAGTTTTTAATTGAAAATAAAAATTTGCTTATTACTTTTATTGCTCTTGTATTTAGTGGAGCAGGGTATTTATTTAACAATATTATCTTACATTCTCTATACCATTTTTCGCAATGGAATGATGTAACTTTTAATTTTTTTGGTGATGTTACAGTAGGAACACTTATTTCGTCAATTATAAAAGCTTTTGGTTATCAGGAAAATATAGCAGTTTTTACACCAGGCGGTGTGCTTAATATTTTAGTTTATTCTGCTTTGGCTTTTTTTATATTTGCTATGGTAAAAAGCTTAAAGCAAGATTTATCTGATGATAAAAGGCTAATTCTTGTTTTTACGGTATGTACTATTCTGTTTAATTCATTTTTGTATTTTCATACAGAATTTATAGAACGGTTTTATATAACAGTGCTGGCTTATATGATTCCTTGTATCGTTATTTTTATTGAAAATTTACAGCTTTCAGTAATAGTCAGATACTTTGTGGGGGTATTATTTTCAATCTGTATTTTTTCATCTTCATATACTTCTGCTCAGAGTTATTTAACTTCGAACCAGAATAAAGATATTCAAAATGCTGTTAAATATCTTAATCAAAAAGTAAAAGAAGATTCTGATTATTCATTTGGATATTCTACTTTTGATTTTGCTAATATGATTACATATTTTTCAGATGAAAAAATTGAGGTTGCCTGTGTAAAGAAAATTCATAAGGACGGCAAAGATATGCTACCGTCTAAGTTTATTCCTGGAACCTGGTAAACCCCTGTACGCTATAATAATTATAAGCATGACGGTAAAACTTTCTTTTTTACTTCAAAAAATATTTATGAATCATCTTGTTCATCGATTTTTGAAAATTCTGACAAAGTGTATGACGATGGAAAATATTTAATATTTGAATATAAAAGTCAGGAAGATTTTAAAAAGGCTTTTAACTCTGAGTCTATGTAACACTACTTTTATTTATTGGAATAAGTGGTTATACACCTCTGTTCCAATTTAGTTGTCATTTTTAGGCGATGTAACTTTTAAATTCACAAATGGGATAGATTTTTCAGACAAGATCAAAATTGAAGTTTGAAATCTTTGTAAAAGTGTTGTTATATTTAGATAAAGATGATGAATTACTTATTTAGCATAATTAACAAGATTTATTCCTGTGAATTCTTGCATTTTTTTGATATTGATGTCGTTTCTGTTTTCGCCGGTTGCATTTGTATGCAAAAGTCCTGATTCTTGTGTATGGCGTAACGTAAGTGGGTGCACAATCTTGTTATTTGAAAAAACGATTTTTACATTACTTTTTAATTCCATGAATTTGAGCCAGATATCATCTGTGTTTAGACAGTGCTCTTTTATTGCATGTACATCAAAAGTTTCTGGTGGAAGAATATGAGGAGGGTAAAGAACTCCTCCGCATCCAGTTGCAAGTAATGAGTGAGAAGGTTCCATGACGTCGTTGTATTCCCACTTCCATTTGGAGTAGGGATTTAGATGTCCATTATTATCTTTTGTAATAAGATTTACTCGGCGGGAACATACACAACCTGGATTGTTTTTCGCACATTCGACCAAATCTTTAACAAGATTTCTGTCGTATATCAAATCATCATCAACAGTGATAATTGTGTGATTCAGAAACTCCTGCATTGCAAAAAAATATTTTTTATGTGGTTTTAAATCTTTATAACCTGTACGGATTTCAAAATTGTATTTAGTAAGCTTTTTCAGCTTTGCAGGAATGTCAGAATCCTTTGTGTCCGTACCAAGATACAAAATTACTTTTTCAGCGCAAAGATTTTGTTTTAAAAGGGATCGAATTACAATATGAAGATTTTTAAGACGGGCTGGATACGACGTAAGAGAAAGGATAACACCCTCGACTGTATTTGAAGGTCTTGTAATTGGAAGTCTGTTTGAGAATTCTGTCATTAAGCGGCGAAAAATACGTTTTAAAAGCATAATTTCTCAAGTATATCTTTAATTTTTTTTGTAAAATTCTTCATTGTAAACAGTTTTGACCGTTCTTTTGCAGCTTCAGACATTGCTTTCATTTTTTCAGGATTTTGAGCAATTTCTTCTGTATAATGAACAAGTTCTTCAACAGTATTCCATCTGTAACCACATTCTTCCGAAGCCGTTTCTTTCTGCCCAGCAGCATTTATAACAATCGGTACACAGCCGGCACTCATAGCTTCAACAGTACTCATGCCGAAATGTTCCATAAGCTCAGGCTCCTTATCTTCATCAATTTCAAATCCCTTGCAGTGCCAGAAAATCGAAGCCTTATTATACAGTTCCGTAACTTTTGAGAATGGAGCATTTATAATAAACTCAATATTAGCTCCGTCCGCACGATTTTCAAGTTCAGATTTGTAGCTTTCAAGAGATTTTGTAAGTCCGCCTGCAATTACAAGC